>JALVLE010000299.1 GCA_027033555.1 Caldifarciminota bacterium
CCTCCAGAATGGGGGTCAAACACGTATAAGTTTACTGAAAGCTGGTTATCAGAAGTCTCCTGGTCGTCAGAGAAATCTGCATACACGGTCAGTGTGTAATGTGCTCCATTCACATTAAAATTATATTCTCCGAAAGAGGTATCTATAGCCTCACCAGGGGCAAGAACAAGCTCAAAGGAAGTATCACGTATAGTAACAGATTCAGAATCAAGAACTGCTCTCGCAGTGAATGTATCAACTGAAAGTCCTTTGTTCTTAAACAAAGCTCTCAAGGGATAGGTTCCTGTGGTAATGGTATCAGAAGAAGGAGATGTTATCTGAAGCACAGCCACATCGTGATTATATGGGGCGAGAATACCTACATCATCAATTCCCCATATATACCAGAGTCCACCAGTTGCCACTGCCTGGAAGGCAAACTGCACAGTATCTCCTGCATAGGAGGATATATCAAAAACATACTGGGTATCAACCCATCCTGTGTCCGGTGCTGTATAGCTTGAGAAATCAAGGAGTGTGTCCCATGTGGCTCCATGGTCAGTGGTCATGAGAACATAATAATGGTCACCATAAGTAGAGCCCTTGTGAGCAAATGTCCAGAATGAAAAATAATATGAACCTGTGGGAGAACCTGTAAGTTCTACCTCCGGTGTTATCAACCACTCATTCTGATCCTGATATGACCACCAGACGAGAGCACTATAAGTGCCAGAATGGCTCCATCTTGAATCCTGATGCCATGTGGAATCTGCTGTTTGCTGGGACTGCACCTGCCATCCCGCAGGAGGCACGGTGTCTTCAAAATCCTCGGAGATAAGTGCAAGAGGCTCCTTATGAACACCACCGGTATTGGTATATCTATGGAATCTTATCGGCACCATCCCTCCTTTGAAAACGGACGGGATAGTTGTGGTAACCTCCGTGCCTTTTGTCTCCACAACGGGAGACTTTTTCATTTTTACTGGAGTAGTACTACTTCTGTGGCTCCTTTGTCTTATCCCTATCGGGAGAGACAGCATGAGAGCCATTACTATATGAGTCATAAACTCCCTCCTGTTTGTATTTTTGTATAATATATTTTAAAGCATCTTCTTTATTTTTCAAATTCCCTGCCTTGAATTCGTCGTCAACATCCTCAAGTATTATTTTAAACAAAGGGGATGGTTTAAATCCAAGCTCTATTAGATCGTATCCTGTGATAATCCTCACAGGCTTTTTTTGAGCCTCCTCTCTTACTTCTTTGACAAGCTCTCTTAGCCTCTGGTATCCCAGCATTCCCCCTTCTCTCGGCGGAGAGGCTTTTGCGTCTGCTTCAGCAAAGTAAAGCAAAAAATCGGCATATTCTCCCGTTCTTCTCAAAAAGCGTGCCACTGCTTTCTTTGTAAGCTCCGGGACACCTGCAAGATGATGTGGATACATGTGATATTCTACTATTTTTTTTGCATCTTCTATTTCTTTTGTGGAAAACTTCAATTCTTTCAATCTTTTTTCAACAAGTCCTGCACCTTCCTTATCGTGTCCATGAAAATGTGTGTTACCCTTCTCATCATATGACATAGTAAGGGGTTTACCCACATCATGAAGAAATGCACCCAACCAGTATATAGGACGTATGTTTATATTTCTCACATAACGAAGACTTTCTTCAAGGTATTTTATTACCATAAGAGAATGAAAAAGGAGATTCTGCTCATTATAATACCTCTGAGACGTTTCTCTAAGCTTTTTTACACAGGGGAAAAGTACATCCATAACCCCAGTATCACATAAAAGTCTTAATGTTTCATATATTCGTTTTGACGAGAGGATAAGAAGAAACTCATGGCGAATTCTCTCTCCGGCTACGTTATTCAAAAGCCCCTTATTTTTCAAAATCCATGAGAGTGTATTTTCCTCAATTTTAAACCCGAGCGTAGCATAGAATCTGAAGGCTCTGAGAATCCTTAACGGGTCGCTTATCAGATTTTCTTCTTTCAGGGCCCTAATAATTCCATTTCTCAAATCATCAATTCCATTATATGGATCAACTATGTTTCCACTTTTGTCAATAGCTATGCTGTTAATGGTGAAATCCCTTTTTCCAAGGTCTTCTTCTATATTCTCACCTTTGAAAAGGGTTATATCCACCCAGAAATCCCTGAATACTATCCTGTATTCGTCTTCTTCAGGATGTAAAACAACCAGTTTTCCATGCCTTTTCAAGTTTTCTACTGTTTTCTTTACATTTACACCGACAAGATCAAAATCAGCAGGCTTTTCTCCAAGAAGTATATCCCTTACACTTCCACCTACCAGATACAGGTCATATTTGTTCATAATTTCTTTTATTATATGCGGCATACCGGACAAAAGTGTCATTTTACGACAAAATCAGCAAAAAAGTCCTCTTTATTGAGGGTAAGCTTGATTTTATAAAAACCTTTTTCAAGTCGTCCAACATAATACTCAAACCTATATGCTCCTTTAGGTAGTGTACCATGTGCTATCTGGATAGTGTCCTTACCGAGGATGGAGATATTATAGGTTGCATTGGTATTAAGGTTAAAGGCTATTTTCAACGTGTCGTTGACAAAATTAACATAATCAATAGGACTTTTCAGTTTTTCAGTATTTATAACGCTTCCCTTAGAAAGATCTATGCTGACGTTATGATATTTTAATTCAATTTTTTTCCAGCCTTTAAGAGGTATTATCCCCTGGATAACAGCAGGATAAAGTTTGATTCCGTATTTTCTTCGCTTCGTGTAATACATTATTTCAAAAGGCTCTCTGCTTTTTATAAGTGCAAAATTCCTATTTGAGTTTATATTTTTGAGTGTATGCAGATGTCCACTTTTGTCAGTATAAAATAAATCCAGTGCCCCATCATTGTTTACATCGTAAAACACAAAGGATGCAACGTGCTTGTAAACCGTTGTATTTTGTCTGTAATCTGTGATTCTTAATATGCTTTTTCGGAAAAATATCTTCTCAAACTTCCCATCTCCATCCAGATCATATTTTAATGCATGCGGTAACACAGTATCTTTACAGAACAATGAATCATTTAAGCTCTGCCTTACGAATACATTTTCCCCTATCTTCCTGTAAAATGCCCATTCTCCATCTATAAAAAACAAAATGCCGTCCTTACCACATGCATTCTGAATTCTTGTTATTCCTGTACGTGGCAATACCACATTATAATAGGGCCTGAAAAGAGAAAATGATACAAGCAGTGCCATAATTATCATGATAGATATTATTTTAAGGCTTTGAAAATGAAATAAAAAGAAACCGCGATTTACTTACTCAATAGGAGAAAAGTGTATATCCTCCTGCACCTTTTTTCTTATCTCCATAAGCTCATGCATTTTAACCTTTTTTAGAAACAGCTCTGCAATATCAGGATCAAACTGCGAGCCTACATTTCTTTCTATCTCCATATAGGCTATATCTGGAGAAAGGGCCTTCCTGTAAGGTCTATCTGATGTTATGGCATCATATGTATCTGCCACTGCAAAAATTCTGGCAATAAGAGGTATTTCAGAATCCCTGAGCCCATAAGGATAACCCTTTCCATCCCACCTCTCATGGTGATATAAAACCACTTTTAAGGCTTCCTGTAAAAATTCAATATGCTTTAATATGTCAAATCCAATTATGGGGTGTTTTTTCATAACCTCCCATTCATCTTTGTTTAACTTTCCGGGTTTAAGCAAAATTGAATCAGGAATGCCTATCTTTCCAAGATCGTGCAATAGACCTCCCCAGTAAATGTTTTTTAGCTCTGAGTCTGTGAGCTCCATTTTTCTACCTATGAGTACCGCATAGCTCGCAACGCGGCGTGAGTGGAACTCGGTCTCATGTTCTCTATAATCAAGCGCATGCGATAAAGACTCCAGGGTAGCCTTATAGTTAACATTTAACGACGCAAGGGCCCTTCTCAGCTCTTCCAGAAGGTACAGATTTTGTAAAGCAAGCTCAACGCTGGCAGCAAAGGTTTTATAAAATTTCACCTTTTCAAGGGGAAGTTTTTTTCCATCTTTTGATGATACCACAAGCACCCCTACTTCTTCGCCAAGATAATCTATAGAAAATGAATAACTCTTTTTAGGCTCTATAATAGTACTTACCACACTCTCAACTTTCTTAATAAGCGGCTTTTTATAATCAAACCGATTTTCAATACCATCTCTCCAGAAAACCCTTACATCCACTTCCTTTTCCTGCTCAAGAAACTCCTCCACCTTCATTCTGAACTCATCTATAGAAACCGAAGTAGTAAGCGATAACCCCACTCTGTAAAGGAGGTTTAAATTCCTCTTTTTTCTTTCAAGCTCTGTTATATCTTTAATTGTATGTACAAAAAGTTCTTCTCCATAAACGCTCTTATGTGTAAAAATAGAGGCTTCAAAAATTTTGTTCTTAACGTTTATCTTGGATGTGGCATTTTTCTTCCCTTCAAGGAGATTGAATAGCGGACAATTGTCAGGCACCTTATCGGTTCTTTCCACTATCTCATAGCATTTTTTGTGTTTTAACTCTCCAGGATGTACACCGAACATCTCAAGAAAAAATTTGTTATATCCCCTTATTCTGAATTCTCTATCAACAAGGAATATAGGATAAGAAATGGAATTAAGTATTCTATTCTTTTCCTCCCTCTCCATTCTTAGCTTCGTAACAAGTTCAGAATTTTCAAAGGTCTTTTCAAGAATACGCTTTACCCCCAGGAAAAACTTCTTTTCTGAATCTGAAAAAGGTTCATCCTTTTCAATGTATAGCACACCTTTTACTCTTCCATTTACTTCCAGGGGGAGAATAAAGGCATTCTGCCCTACGTAGGGCTCCTCCTCTTTGCTTATATAATATTGTGGGTGCCTGAAAGGTTCGTGAACTACAAGACTTTCTTTCCTGCGAAATACCTCCCATACAATCCCCTCCCCTTCTTTTAATTTAAGAGGCTTATCAAACTTAACAATAGTTTTTCTCCTGCCATCTGAATAACCGCCACTGACTCTTATAAGCTCTCCTGCATCATCTCTAAAAACAAAAACTCCAAGCAATTTAACGGGCAATGAGTTGCCCGTTATTTCCACGAAACGATCGGCGAGCTCTTCAAGGGACATATTTGGGGAAGAATTTAATATAAAGTCATAAATCAATTCATAATGCGAACTATTTTTTGACATGTGTATATTATATCTTACTAAATTTGAAATGTCAATAGATTTTTGTCACATCAATCATCCCATAATGAGCATATTTTTAAACCACTTATTGACTGTTCAGATTTTCTTGAGTATATTATATACCATGATTATAGAGGCACCCATTTATAAAGAAATATATGGACCGCTCAGAATCTTTGAGGTCCAGAAGGTTATCAAGCTGGATACGGAAACAGAAGCTGTAGTAAACAGCTTTTTGTATAACGTTCCCAGAGAGGAAATTCAGAAAATTCTGCCTGATCTTGCCATTGTTGTGCCTTTAAAAGATGAACTTCTTATTACACTGGATGGTGTCCTTAAGGCTATTCCTCACAAATGTCCGATTATCGTGGTGTCAAACAGTAAAATAGAAGCTCCCAACAATTTCAGGCAGGAGGCTGATTTGATAAAACATTTTGCCACCCTCACAAATTCCCACGTTCTCCTTATTCATCAAAAGGACAACGGACTTGCCAGAGCATTTGAAAAAACAGGTTACACAGAAATACTGGATAAAGACGGATACATACGGGATGGAAAGGGAGAAGGAATGGTTGTAGGCCTTATGCTCGCCAAGATGATAGGAGCCAAATATGTTGGGTTCGTTGACGCAGACAATTATGTGCCGGGCGCGGTCAATGAATATGTTAAGGACTATGCGGCAGGATTTATAATGAGTGAGTCTCCTTATACAATGGTACGCCTGCACTGGAGACACAAGCCGAAAATAATCAAGAAAAAGATATACTTTAGGAAATGGGGGCGTGTAAGCGAAGTAACCAATAAAATTCTCAATCTCCTTCTTGGATACCTTACAAGGTTTGAAACAAATATTATAGCCACAGGCAATGCCGGGGAACACGCATTTAGCATGAAACTTGCAGATATTATGGAATTTTCAACGGGTTATTCCATAGAGCCTTACGAATTGGTTTATCTTCTTGAAAAATTTACAGGAGCTGAAGCAACTGAAGAAAACAAGGATATTTTTAACCACGGGATAGATATTCTTCAGATTGAAACGCTTAACCCACATTTTCATGAGGAAAAAGGTACAGAACACATACTTGATATGCTTCTTTCTTCCATGTCGGTCATATATACAAGTAAAATCACCCCTGAAGACCTGAAAGAAATAATAAAGAAAGAGCTTGCAAACCATGGAATTAACCTTGAAGAGGTAGAACTCAAAAAACCTCACGTGTTGCCCGCGGTAAGTAAAATAGACGTTGATACATGGGTGGATACCTTAAAAAATAATGCCGAAACCCTCCTTGTATTTGAAAGAACTTAATCTTTTCTTTACAGATTTAGACGAGACACTGATTGATAAAAATTATAATATAAGGGACGACGCAAAAGAGCGCATATCAGCAGCGTTTCAGAAAAAATTTATAATTGTATTTGCATCTTCAAAAACCCTCGCTGAAGAAATATACTATGCAAAACAATTGAACATCCCTGTTATTTACATAGTTGAAAATGGTTCTGCAATATACATACCTGCGGAATTATCCCGAAAATTCTTTCAGGACAAAACGAGGAAGGAGATAAAACTGTCTCCTATAAAAAAAGAATTCATTGTTTCTGTTCTTAGAAAGATAGAAAAAGACTATCCAGACATAAAATATTATTCCAATTCCACACTGGAGGAGATTAGTCTTTTCACGGGTTTACCCACCCATCTGGCTGAACTCGCCAGAAAAAGAGAGTTTACAGAAACAATCTTTAGAGGTTACGCATCTGGTGTTGAAAAAATTTTAGTAGCGAACGGTCTTTATGCGCAAAAAGGTAGTAAATTTACCACAATTGGTGGAAATGTGGATAAAGGGAAGGCAGCCCGTTTTTTAATAAAACTGTTTACACGTTTCAATTATTCTTTAAAAAGAATAATTGGGATAGGAGATGGGGAAAACGACATACCCCTCCTTAAGACAGTAAATGAGCCTTACATAATCGGTAATAAAATAAACCTCAAGGATGCCAAAAAAGTCTATTCCTTTTCTGAAATAGAATTATAAAATTTGCCAGTCCTCTTTTATGCTGTATAATAAACTGTTATAATAGAACAAAGGAGTTAGCATGAAAGTTGCAAAAAACACTGTGGTGTTAATGAACTATGTAATCAAAGATAAAGAAACGGGAGAGATTCTGGATAAGAGCGAAGATCATGGAGAACCAATTCCTTTCCTCGTGGGTGCAGAGAACATAATCCCGGGACTGGAAAAACAGTTAATAGGATTAAAAGAAGGTGAAAGGAAAATCATAGAAGTGCCACGTAATGAGGCTTATGGAGACAGAGATGAGCAACTGGTACAAAAAGTCCCAAGAGAATATTTTAAAGATATAAATCTTGAAAAGGGGATGCATCTTCAGGCGCAAACGGAAGATGGACATGTTATTGAATTAATAGTTGTAGACTTTGATGAAAACGAAGTAACAATTGACATGAACCATCCCCTTGCAGGACATGATCTTATCTTTGAAGTTGAAATTTTAAAGATAAGAGAGGCAACACCAGAAGAAATTGAACACGGGCATGCTCATCATATTTAAAGACTTTTCGCAAATATAGCAAAGGTGAAAAGAGGGGTAAAGGAAGAAATTTTAAACCTGCTCTCTGAGAACAGGGAATGGCATCCAACAGCTAAAATACTTTTTGAAGAACTCACCAGAAAGTTTCCAGGGCTTGCGTTCTCATCTGTTTACAGAGCAATTGATAATCTCCTGAAGGAGAGTAAAATTCGTGCTTTTAAACTGGAGGATGAAGAGGAGCGAAGATTTGAAATCATGGAAAGATCACATCCTCACTTTAAATGCAAAGTATGCGGAAAAATTTATAATATAGATGTAGATTTAAACACAGCCTTTAAGGAAATAGCAGAGCTCCACACTCATCATATAATTTTGGAGGCACATGTAACATATTACGGAATATGTAGCAATTGCTTCAACAAAAAGGTTCAGGCACTGGTGCGTAAAATGTCATGATAAAGCTAATTATCATCTTTATAATTGCTGCTCATCCTGACATTGAGGTATATTTCCAGAGCGATACCCTCTCCAGGAAACTCGCTTATTTTATAGGAGGTGCACATAATAGCCTTGACATATGTTTTCATCAGTTTTACGAGAGTGAAGTAATAGATAGTACGCTTGCTGCATGGAACAGAGGGGTAAACGTGCGGGTCATTACAGAACACGACTATATAAATTATTACGGGGTTCAAAGACTCAAAAATGCCGGGATACCCGTAATAGACGAAGGGTACGGAGCAAATACCACTCTTCACAGAATGCATAATAAATTCATTGTCCGGGACTTTAGAAACGCTGATACGACTGATGACATGCTCTGGATGGGTAGCTTCAACGCATCAGGCACAACAATGGCAGACAACGCAATTATAATAAAAAGTTATGCTCTTGCCCGCATTTTTGAAATAGAATTTAATCAAATGTGGGGAGATACAGACAATACTCCCAACCCGGCATATTCACTCACAGGGTCAAACAAACATGACCAGAGCCCTTATCATGATGTGATTGTTGATAATATCCTTATTTCAGCTTATTTTTCCCCATATAATAGAATCTCTAACATAGTGCTTGATCTCATAAATGAAGCAACCCATGAGATAGATTTCCTTATGTTCACTTTTACAAGGTATAGCATATACAGTGCAATGGGCACAAGATATTCAAATGGTATCCTTGTTTATGGTGTGCTTGAAGGACAACAGGATTATAACAGGAATGCTTACGACTATTTCCAGGTTCATCACATACCTGTTTATTATGACAATTTCAACTCCGG
>JALVLE010000300.1 GCA_027033555.1 Caldifarciminota bacterium
ATTTCCTCTCCACTCTGGGTTCTCTCTGCCAAGCCACGAAGGGGGCAATGTGTCCCATTCCTCTTTCCAGTAAAACCTGTAATTTTCTGCCTCACCTATGCTCATGTAAGCTACAGGTATTACACCAGCATCTTTGATTTTCAGGATTTCCTCTCGTGTGTATTCTCCTTCCGAGGAGCCATCTCTTGAGTAATCCATTACAACGAGAGAAAATCCTGACCTTGCTATTTCATCAGGATCTGCATTCTGAAGTTGATACGCCCAGCTTGATATTTTCAAAGTGATATTCTCTGTATCCCCACTTCTACAGCTTGCAAAAATTATTATAAAGAGGAGAGCGAAAGAAAAGGCTCTTTCAGATACAGGCATTACTTTTCAAGCTCTTTAGCCTTAAAATGCTTTGTACGAACATCATTGGTTATATGTTTTTCAAAAGGCTTAAATTCCACACTCTTTACTATTATTTCTCTTTTTTTCTCATGGGTTGTATCCCTCCTTGGCCACCAGAGGTAAATTTCCATATAGACAGGTCTTTTGGGAATAAATCTTTTATCCCTGAATACATGGTATCCGTATGTCTTTTCTCTGCCCTTTTCAAGAACAGTGGTTTTGAGCACTATTGAATCAGGATAAAGGTATATGTAATGGAAAGCATGCACGCTATCACCGGGCAGAGTAAAATTGTAAGCCTTTCTAAGATGTTTCCCCTTAGGCATGTAATGGAGATAGTAGTTACCTGGATTTCCTTTACTATTAATCGCTCTTGAATATTCTATGTCAATCTCGTATATACCTCTTTCCCAATCATACAAAAAAGGGCCAAAATCTGTATTGTAGAAATTATCCAGCCTGCCAAGGGTTTCAAATTTATACACTCCATAGAGGTGTTTTGTGGTGGATATTATACCAGATGCATAGAATTTTATGCTGCTATCTGCACGCACTGCGTAAGCTTTAAGGTGAAGATAACCAAGACTGTCCACGTATACCGCGTCCTTTGTGAACTTATTTCCGCTTCCTTTATCATAATTTGTAAATACTCCCCATCTCATACCTGAAAATTCTATTATTGTCTGAAACGGGGACTGAGCAAATCCTAACCCAGCAAAAAGCAATAAAGTAGCAATTTTTCTCATGGTTATATTATAAACCCCAACAGGTGGATTAAAAACGCATGCACTTTACAACACTTTTTTCAAATTTTTCTGCACAACAGTTGCAAAAACATCCAAAATGCAGAATAATATAATCGCTGATAGTAAAGTTACCGCTGATTTAGATAATAACAAAATGTACGAAAAACAGTATTTACGGAAATTCCAAATTAAAACTAAAGAGAGCCTTTTAGAAGGAAAATCTGTTGTTGTCATAGCGCCAACGGGGTTGGGAAAAACTCTTGCTGCTATATTACCCTCACAAGCAACCACCAGCCCTGCAAAATTAAAAACCAGAATTATGTACACCCTTCCAATAAGAGCACTATCAAAAGGCGTTCAGGAAGAATTCAGGCTCAATGGCGTAAATGCCATTATTCATCATGGCGATGAGCCAGAGAGTAAGTGGTTCACAGAAAAAGCAATAATTACAACTGTGGATCAATATTTTACAGCGTTTGCAGGAGTTCCACTTTCCTGGAGCTCTGCTGTAGGTCATGCGGCAGCCGGCGCAATCCTGACAAGTTATACAATTTTTGATGAAGTGCATTTACTGAATCCTAAAAATGGACTACAACTACTATTTGCCATTTTAAAATTACGAAACAGATGGAACTTGCCTACAACAGTTATGACAGCAACTCTTCCAGATTCTGTGATTGATTTTCTGAAAACAAAATGTGGACTGATAAAGATTGAGGCGTCGGAAAAAGATATAAAAGATAGAGATAGTTGGAGAAAGGTCAATTTAAAGTTGCACGAGGAAGAGTTAAATGTTGAAAAATTGGCAGATTTCGTCAAGAAAGGCTGGGAAAAACATGGAAAAATTATTGTTTTTGTTAATGCCGTAGAGAGAGCAATATCTCTTTATAAAAAGCTACGAGAAGACAATAACTTAAAAAATAAAGTTTTGCTTGCTCATTCACGATTTTCTAAACACCACAGAAAAGAAATTGAAGAAGAAATTCATTCTAAATTTGGTAGAAATTCGGATTTTGAAGGTATACTTGTTACAACTCAAGTGGCTGAAGCAGGCCTCAACATATCAGCGCCATTGGTAATAACTGAACTTGCACCGATGGACTCGCTCATACAACGTGCAGGAAGATGTGCAAGATTTAAAGAAAATTCGGGTGAAGTAAAAGGAGAGGTTATTGTTGTAAAACCAAAAGTTGAAAATGGTAGATGGAACTCTCCATATTTTGATTACATTAGATTAAGGAAAGGTGGGACGAGCACCAATAAGAATGATGCATTTATCAAAAATAAAGAACGAATTACTCTTTCTGAATTGACATGGGTGGTTCTTTTAAAGAAAACAGAGAATGCAGAGAAAAGTATTCCGTTAAATTGGAAAAAGGAAAAAGAACTTCTTAATATATCTTTGAATGATGCATATTATGCATTCATAAATGGTTCAGATACAATATACTTCAAGAAGACAAAGGATGGAGATATAGGTCTTGAGGATAAAGAGATAGGAGTGATTATCCAACAATACAAAAACGAATTAAGAGGTGGGTAAAAATGCCATTAACTTTAAGTGAGGCCTTTGGCATATTTGAACGAGCGTTTCGTTCAAGGAATCCTGATGAAATTGAGCGAGTACTCAGAGAAAATTTAAATGTACAAATTGCCGTCATTGATGCGAAAGAACAAGCAGAAGATAGAATTAATGAGGGTTACTATCCAGTTACCGTTAGAGTTCCTTACTGGGTTTTTGTTTCAAAAGTAAAAAATAAGAAGTTAGCCGCATATTTCCTTGAATACGAGAATATCATCTCAAAAGAAGGCAAAAAATGGAAGTTAGAGAGAATTTACTCTCATAATGAAATTTTGCCGTATAAGACGTATTTTATTTTAAAGAATGAAGCAGGTTATTACCCAGAACTGGGTTTGACTTTTGAGGGTAATGGTGAAGTTACTGGTTTTGAAAAAATAGATGAGAAAGAAAAAGTAGAA
>JALVLE010000301.1 GCA_027033555.1 Caldifarciminota bacterium
CCGACATATTTTATACGGACGGAATGGTCTCTTTTTTACCCTATTCCAAGATAATATGCAGTAATCCAAAAGTTGAAGATTCATGGGTGTACGTAAAAGCAAAAAGCACTACCGGGATAATTATATTTGCAAGAGCAGAGGTACCGGCATGGGTTTATGTTTATGACTCAAGAGGATTGGTTGATTCTTTAAAAGTTGAGACTGGAACAAACCGCATAATATTCAATAATAATAAAAAATCTGATTGGTATGTTTTCCGGCTCAAAATAAAAGATGATTTTTTGTATAACAATGTTTTTTATTATATCCCTTCCAAAATGTCAATTCCAGTAAGACTTTTCGTGAAAAAAATCCCGCTTTTGGCTTTCTTCAATACACCTCCTTTTTCTTTATCCCATACCTCTCCTTATTGCGTTGTCAAGAACGAATTACCTGGAGAATGTGAAAAGGCGGTGGTTTTTGCTGATAATAAGAGGTGGGAAAATTATGTAAGAAATAGTGACAGTTTGTTTTATATTGGAAAAGTTCAGGCTGCGTTGCTTAATTCAGGAATAAAAAAATATCTCCTTTTAAGAATTTCCGTGGAAGACACCACTTCCTGCTTTTATGACCCTTATTTCATAAAAGCATTTTCTGACTATCTTAAAGATTTTTTTAAGACAACTTCACAAAGGCGTAATCTTTACATAAGAGAGTTTAAAATGCAAAATTGCAGGAAAATCAGGGGCCTATATCCACACCAGGGTATATTTAACTGTGAAGACACAAAGGTGGCTGTAAACCCGGACCCTACAGAATATATCACCCCTTCCATATGTTCAAATAAGAGGAGTATTCATTTAGGAGCTATAGAGAATAAAATATTATTTCCCCAGCGATTGCTAACATATTTCCTGGTCCTTCTTTTTATTCTGGAGACTCTATTGATTTATGTTATTAAGTAGTTCTTTTGCCTTTTTGAATACATCCCCCACTTTTATATTTTCCATACATTTCTTTGTATTAAATGGGCATTCCCTTTTATAGCAGGGTGCGCATTCAGGAGGTTTCCAGATATAAGTGGCTGCTTTTCCTATCGGAGCTGTCCAGAGAGGAGAGGTAGGGCCAAATATTGTGATGGTCTTTTGCCCCATAGCAGCTGAAAGATGTGCCAGTCCAGAATCGTTTCCAATAAAGAGCATGGCGTTTTTTATAATACAGGCAGCCTCTTTGAGAGATGTTTTCCCCACCATATTTATTACAAATTCCGGTAGATTCTTATCCTGCACTCTTGGTAAATCCCTTTTAGAGCCCAGAATAACTGTTTTAAAAGAATAAGCCGAATAAAGTGAAAGAGCAATGTCAATAAATCTGTTCCATAGCCATTCTTTGGCTTTACCAAAGGCTGCAAAAGGTGAGATAACAATATATGGTGTGAAAAAAGGTTTTTTTTCACACACTGGTACAAAGTACATATCGGGTATTACCGGTTTAATACCCATTATTTCCAGCAGTTTGAGCTGGGTTTCAATTGTATGTTTTTTCTTCCATTCTGAAGGTATTCTGAGCCTGTGGGTCAGGAAAATGTCTCTTAGTTCAAAGCTAAAGCCAATCCTTCTTTTGGGGGCAGCAAGGTACATAAAGAAAGCAGATGAGAAGGAAAGAGGGACAATAATACCCAGGTCATAGTTAAATTTCCTTAATTGTAAGGAAAGAAAGAAAAGGTCTTTTTTTGTTCTAAAGGAGAGTATCTTAAAATCAAAAAAAATATCTTTAAGATTCTCACGGGATATAACAGTAACATCATGATCTTTAAGGTTGTACAACAAAATTCTTGACATAACAGCATCGCCGAGCCAGTTGGGAGCACGAAATAAAATTTTCAATACTGGGTTAAAATAAAGATTTTAAGTTTGCCAACAATCCCAATAATATCGCTTTGCTTTTCTATTCCACCCCTTTTGAGCATTATGTGCCCAATGCTGGCCGGAAATTGGTGAAAGATCGGGTCTATAAAATACCATTTTCCTCCAAGATAAACAGCATCCCAGGCGTGATAATAATATGCGCCATTCTGATAGATAAGGCCAACAGTAATCTCTGTTGGAATCCCTGCTGCTCTGGCCAATGCAGCGAAAAGCACAGAGTGTTCATTGCAGTCTCCCTTCTTCATATGCAGAACATCTAATGCCGAAGGGAGCGATACAACAGGCTCTTTTTTTAAATATTCATATACGAAATCCAGTATTTTCTCCACTTTTTCTCTATCATTTGCAGCTTTTTCTGTGATCTGGGTGGCGAGGTTTTGAATTTCTGGATGATCTGATTGAAGAAATGGGGTGGGGGAGAGATATTGCTTTATGTTTTCGGGTATTTTGCCAACAAATTCTGGAATAGAATCCGGAATTTGTATTTCTATAATTGCTGAGTTTTTTGTTCTTTTAAGAAGCTTTTGATAAGAAAAGTTCAATTGAGTTTCCTGGTCAATTCCAGTAATCTTCAGTTTCACATATTTTGCGTTCAGCTTTAGAGGTTTATCAGGTTTAACTGCGAAGAAATCAAGTAAAGCAAAAGGATTCTTGTTTAATTTAAGTGCCTCCTCTTTGCTGGTTTCCCTTGTAATAAGTCCCATTGGCCCTCTGTCAACGATTTTTCCATTCTCTACGCTTATTTTTGAAAGATAGTTCCCATATTTAAAAATAATCCTGCCTTTTTTTCCTTTTTTGATAAAAGCAGGTTCAAGGGAGATGGTGGAAGGATCAAAAACAAAAAGATGTTGTGTTTCCTGTTTTAACAGGTTTTCTTTTATCAAGACATATATTAAAGAAGAGGTAATCACCTTTTTGTTCCCTATAAAGAATGCTTTTCTACCTTCAGTGTTATTTGTGGTAAACTTAACAATCAGAGAATCTTTTTTTATTACTGCGGTACCGTTTGTAATCTGTTCCGGTGTTTGGAGCGAAAATCTGGACGATTTTAGAGAAAAACGAGGAGAAAAAAGCGACTCATCCTGCAATTTAACCCGTTTTGTGCTTCCCAGCATATTGATTTCCATAAAAGAGAGGCTTTTCACCTTTATGCCTTTATCGTTTATAGAATATCGCACGACATTATAGCCAATTTTATTG
>JALVLE010000302.1 GCA_027033555.1 Caldifarciminota bacterium
GACCACCTCATCCTCGCCGGACCTATTATCGTTAACTCCCTGATAAATAAAGTGATAAATCCCTACTCCACAATCACCGTCTGCAATGAAAATGTACTCGTCATTCACCCAGAGGTCCTGAGCCCAGCCAGGCGTGGTATAGTATCCGGCCTTTACAGGAGACGCAGGATCACTTATGTCCACCACTATTAGTCCCTCTCTCCAGTCAAGTAAATAGGCATAGCTTCCGTGAACATATATTCCATATACCCAATAAACATCGCTAAAGCTTCCCACTTCAGTGGGGGAGGCTGGATTACTTATATCTATTATTCTTAAACCACTATCACCGGCTGCTACATACGCATAATTATCCTTTACAGAAACCGCAAATGCGCCACCAGGTATATCACAGTGCCCCACTTCTGTTGGCGCAGAGGGTGTACTTATATCCAATATTCTTAACCCGCCAGAGTATCCATCAGCTACGTAAGCGTAATTCCCCACTACAACCACTCCACTTACAGTTGAAGGCAGGCTGTATTCTCCTATCTCTGAAGGAGATGCCGGATCACTTACATCCAAAATCCGCAAAATGCTGTCTGAACCTACAACAAAGGCGTAATCTCCATAAACGAACACTCTCCTTATCCAGACCGGGAAAATATACCGGCCCACCTCTACAGGAGAGGTCGGGGTGCTTATGTCAATTATTCTTAAACCACTATCACCGTCTGCCACATACGCATAATTACCATTTACAAATACATTTTCTGCATAAGTTGGCGCACTGCAATAGCCCACCTCTCTCACAACAAGGGAATCACTGATATCCAGAATGCGCAAACCATCCTCAAAATGAGCCACATATGCATAATCACCAGCCACATAAATACTATTTGCAGGCCCTGGTACGGAATAATATCCAGTAGTTACAGGAGAGGAAGGCAGGGATACATCAATTATTCTCAAACCACTATTCCAGGCAGCTACATAAGCATAATCACCGATTACGAAAACCCCATATGTATTACTCGGTATAGCACAGTTCCCCTCTTCCACAGGGGAGGCTGGATTGCTTATATTTATTATCCTTAAACCACTGTCACCATCTGCCACATACGCATAATTACCACTCACAAATATTCCATAGGCCCCACCAGGGGTATCATAATAACCGACCTCACTCGGAGATGCGGGATCGCTTATATCAATTATCCTGAGTCCCCCGCTAAATCCGGCAGCAAGGTAGGCATAATTCCCACTCACATAAACGTCTCCAGCCCATCCAGATACTCCAATTGAGCCTATTTCAACAGGGGAAGAAGGGGTGCTTACATCCAGTATCTTAAATCCTGCAAATCCATCTGCTACATAGGCATAATTTCCATTTACAAATACTCCACCACACCACCCGTATGTATAATAATAACCAACTTCCTGAGGAGATGCCGGGTTACTTACATCTACTATCCTGATACCGCTGTCTGCCTCTGCAAGGTAGGCATATTCTCCACTCACAAAAACATCATACGCGCTATAGGGCGTATTATAAATTGAGAGATTCACAGGATGTGAGACATCAGATACGTCCCATATTTCAAAAGTGCCTGTACCCTCTGCTATGTAGAGTTTATTATCAGCATAAAAGAGGCTGTTAACAAACCCAACGGTACGAATCTCTCCCCTCTTCTGTGGGTTTGAGGGGTCGCTTATATCAAAAATCAATACAGTAGTACCAGCACCAAGAAATGCCGTGTTGCCACTTGCATACACACAGTTTGAAGGTCCATAAGGCCAGCTCGTTATATGATATACATTGAGAGAATCAAGTCCTGCTTTGCTATAAGCTGGCGGATTATTCCCTAAGACCATGCTTATGGCCGCAAGTACCATTACTATACCTATCCCCATATTCCACCTCCTTTTTTTTATTTATTAAATTAATTTACACCAGGAGTACCGATTGGTCAAGTGTTGTTGCTTCCCTTCTCTAATTGCAACCATAACTCGTTAAACTTATGCATAAACTTCGCACTGCAAATTGTTAATGAACTTTGGCTTTACTCTCCACGCGTATTGGCTTAAATTAATGCAACAATAAAAAGGAGAAAAAAATGTTGTTTTCAGGCATTCTGTTGGTGATTTATACATTTAAACCCAACATACTTGGCAGTATATATTTTAAATCCGGAGAATACAAAATTGAAAATGACCAGTTTAAAGTTCTAAAAAAAGTGGCTGATACTCTTAAAAAAGATTCATTGCTTCTAATAGATTGTATAGGATATACAGATAGAAGCGGCTCTTTTAAACAAAATCTACGCATTGCACTAAAAAGAGCACAGGAAGTAAAAAAGGCTCTGGTAAAAAAGTTTAATATAAATCCCGAAAGAATATTTACTATAGCTTTTGGTGCAGACACTACTTCTCACCTCCCTCCAGATAAAAAAAGACGTACTGATATAATAGTGCATCCACCAGCAGCCATTCTCACCAGTTACTCAAATCGTGTAATTTTACAGCCCTTCTTTATTCCCACAGCCTGGCTTCAACCCAAGGGAGATGACCCCTTATACAGGTTTTACAAGGTAAAAACTGAACGTGCATCTTTGGCAGATATTTATTTCCCTCGTAAAGGTACAATAGAACTTGGTAGCGAAGCACTCCTTATAATTTATGGTTCACTAAAAAGGAAAAAAAGACACATACCAGATATTACCCTCTCAACTGGAAGGTTATATGCTATACTACAGAAAGATTCTAAAACTAAAAAACTAAACGTTAAAACACCATCTGCAGAAGTAAAGTTTGTATCTGCCAGAGGAAAAGTGGGGGTAAATAAAAACAAAATGACCCTTGTATCTCTTTTTGAGGGATACGCAGAAGTTTATGCAAAGGGGAAAAAGGTTAAACTTAAAAGCGGAGAAGGGACCTTTGTTGAAAAAGGGGAGCCACCTGCCCCACCTGAGAAGTTACCGTCTCCACCTGAAATCCATGTAAAAAAATCCAAGCTTCATGTATCTGACACTTTGATACTAACGTGGAAAGGAAAATCAACATTCTACCACATCCAGTTTTTCTCAGACTCCTCCTTAAAAAATGTCCTACTTGATACCATCGTGAACCAAAATTATTTTAACTATCCTCTTCTATCACCAGGAATTCTTGGGATAAGAATAAGCTCAATGGATAAAAAAGGTATAGAAAGTGACTACTCAAATCCTTTATTTTTAAAAATCCTGCCGCAAAAACACTCACAACTTCCACCCACACAAATACTAAAGCTTACAAAAATTCGCCACAACTTATACCGTATTACCTTAAAATCAGTTCCAGAGGTACTCTTGTACATCGGAAACAATATCATTGAAACAGATAAAAATGGCAAGGTGACAGTCACAGTTAAAAAACATCCTTATATAATAGTTAAAGCCGTAGATAAAACAGGGAATTCCAGAATTGACACTTTAAAATTGCCTACAGAGAAATTTTACAAAGTGGGAGTTTATCTGGGATATGCACAAGGCTCTCTATTACCATTCCGGCACGATTTATTCACAGGAATAGAAGCAAAAATGGTCTTTTACAGAGGATTTGGAGCCGGAGGAGGAGTTTACACAAATGTGGCTGAAAAAGCTCGTTATTCCTGCCAAAAAGCCCTTGCTATTTTTTCTTATGAGTTTGAGCTCACTTACCAACTTCATCCAGAAATAATTTTTGGATATGGGATTTTATCGCTGCGTAGACTATATATAATCCAGACGCTGGGTACAGGTATTAATGTTAAGTTATCTCATACTGTGTATTTGTTTCCACACATACGCCATTATTCCCTCTGGCCAGGAGATAACAATTTTACTGAATTTGGTGCATTCTTTTTCATATCATTTAAAAAATGAAAAAACAGGGAAAACTTGCAAATGAAATAGCATCTTTATTTTCTCTGCTTATAGCAGTTATAACATTTTCAATTTTATTGATTATTACGGTAATGTACAAAAAAAGCCTGAAACAATATGCCCATTTATACGGCATTTCAATAGCGGATAATATCCAATTAAAAATTCAAGCGATAGAAGATGAAGCAAAAGGACATATAGATGAACTGATTAATATATTCAATTCTCGCTTCGTGTCTCCTGAGGCCAAGATAGAACTTGCATCCATAAAATTAAAACATACTCCCTTTGCCCTGTTTATAGGCATATATGACACTTTGGGCAATCCGCTTGACTTTATCACCCGCAAAAATTTCAAACCAGCCTATATTTCTCTAAAACCGAACAAAATGATAAAATACTTCAGAATTTACACTTTAAAAAACAACGTTCCTGTGCTTGAACTTATATCTCCATGGGAGAATGATAAAAAATTGCGTGGTTTTATAACACTTGGCATATCTCTTAACTGGCTTTCTAATACCGCAAGAGAGCTCTCTCTCAAATACCTTGGCATGGGCAATCTTGTCTATATTATTAATAAAAAAGGAGAGATAATAGCACCATTTTATAAAAACACAGCCTTAAGCTTAAGAAGATATAATCTAAAGCCTTTTATAAAAAATACGCAAAATCTCGCTGCTTTGTTTGATACACATGTCAGCATTTCATCTGAGTACCATTCACTAAATGGATACAAAGTCTATGGAACATTAACAAGCATTCCTGACCTGCACTGGGGAGTAATTGTAGAGCAACCTGCATTCTTTCTATATGCTTCATTACATAAGCTGCAATCTTTTTCTCTGGCAATAGGCCTAGTTGCCGTTTTATTAGCTATGCTTATGGCCAGAATAATATCAAATCATATAACCTCCCCATTGATGAAACTTGAAAAAGGGATAGAGGCAATATCAAAAGCTGATTTTTCATATTCCCTGGATGTCAGAGCCAACAATGAGGTAGGACGTGTAGCCAAGGAATTCAATGAAATGATAAAAAAACTCTCAGACTACCGAAACCAGCTAATAAAGGAAACCAGAATGAGAGCATACCTTCAAAGATACTTATCTCTCCCATTCCTTTCCAGATTGCTTTCAGAGGGCACAAACATCTTAGAAGAAAAACCGGCAAAACACCGAGCAACCGTTATGTTTGTGGATATTTCTGACTTCACTACTATCGCTTCTCAAATGGATGTTCAATTGGTTGCAGAATACCTTAACGATTTCTTTAAGTACGCAACCCAAACAATTTTTGAATACGACGGGGTAATAGATAAATTTATAGGAGACTGCATTATGGCTCTTTTCGGTGTGCCCATTAAATGGGAAGGAATGGAAAAAAGTGCCGTAAAAGCCGCACTTGAGATTATAAAAACATTTGAGGACCTTTCTCCAAAATTTATCAAAAAATATGGATTTCCCATTAAAGTAAAAGCTGGCATTGCCACAGGAGAGGTTATTGTAGGGAACATAGGGTCTCCCAACAGAATGGATTATACTGCAATTGGCAATACAGTGAATCTTGCATCCAGACTGGAGTCAATTGCTATGGCGGGAGAAATAATTATTGATGAAAACACGAAAAATGCTATAGAAGGATATTTTCGGTGTGAATACGCTGGTGAAAAGGAAATAAAAGGCTTTAAAGAAAAAGTGAGGATTTATAAAATAAAGGTGACCTAATCGTTTTATATTTCGGGTTCTTGATTATTCAGGGAAAATCCTTCATCATTTTACATGTGAAAGTTATCACTTGCATAAAGGGGTGATATATGCGAAGAATACCAGAAGTCACAATACGCAGGCTTACTCATTACCTGAGATGCATTGAGTTTATAAAAGAAACAGGAGCCAAAATCCTTCAATCTAAGGAGCTCGCGTCCTTCTGCAGCATAAGCGATTCTCTTGTAAGACGTGACCTTTCTTATTTCGGAGAATTTGGCACGAAGGGTGTAGGATACTCCATAGATGAACTTGAAAAGCATATCAAAAAAATCCTGGGCATTGATAGGATAAAAAAGGTGGGTCTTGCTGGAGTGGGTAATATTGGAAGTGCGCTTTTAAAATTCCCGCTCAAAAAAAACGGTTTTCATATTATTGCGGCATTTGATATAAAAAAAGAACTAATCGGTAAAAAAATAAACGGAATCCCGGTTTATCATGAAAAGGAGATTCCACGCATATTCAAAGAAAAAGGGCTTGACATCGGGATTATTGCAGTCCCACAAAATGTAGCAGGAGAGGTAGCAGAAAAAATGATAAAAGGGGGTGTAAAGGGCATTCTAAGCTTTGCACTCTTACAATGTCCGGTTTCTAAAAAAATTCCAATAAGATACATAGAAATTGCAGCAGAGCTTGAAATTTTAAGCTATGAGATAGAAAAGGAGGGCTGATGTGAAAAGCATCTCAAGATGGTTATACACTGCCATCGTATTTTTAATAGTCTGGGTTGCCTTAACAGGCACACTCAGATGGGATGAGCTTGCAACAGGGGTGGCTGTTTCCATTATACTTGCAATATTCACTGCTCATATCTTTACCACTGAGGGTTTAAAGAATCTTTCGCCCAAAAAGGTGATATGTGGGATTATTTACTTTTTCCCTTATCTTATATGGCAGATGATAAAGGCAAACCTTGACGTTGCATACAGGGTCATACATCCAAAAAGACCCATAAACCCAGGCATCGTGAGGGTTAAGACCCGCATGAAAAGTGACCTGGGGAAAACCATAGTGGCAAACTCCATTACCCTTACCCCGGGAACCTTTACACTGGATATAAAAGGAGATGAAATGTTTATTCACTGGATAGATGTAAAGACAGAAGATATTGAAGAAGCAAGTAAAATGATACCAGGAGTTTTTGAAAAATGCCTTATGAAATTCATGGACTGATGCCATTTATATACGTAGGTCTCATTATGTTGGGGGTTGTGTTTAGCCTCATAAGATTTCTCGTAGGCCCAACAGCCCCTGACAGGGTGGTTGCAACAGATATTCTCACCACCATTACAACTGTTGTTCTTGTGGTACTTGCACTGTTCTTTGACAGACAGATATATCTTGACGTTGCGCTCGTATATGCTGTTCTCTCGTTTACCGCGGTTGTGGCAATTGCAAGATACCTGGAAGGAGGACTATAATGGTGGGCAAAATAATTGGTGAAATCTTTATGATAATTGGTGGGATATTCATGTTTCTCGCCTCTCTTGGGCTTTTGCGTATGCCAGATGTTTACAACCGTATGCAGACATCCACAAAGGCTGTAACACTTGGAGCAATGTCCACTATCCTCGGTGTGGGAATTATCCATCCTGCATGGTTACCAAAATGTCTCCTCATCATGGTTTTTATTTTATTTACGAATCCTGTTTCAGCCCATGCTATTGGAAGGGCAGCGTATAGAAAAGGGGTAAAACTCTGGCCCGGCTCAAAATGCGACAAATATGGGGAATATTTAAAGGAGGAAAAAGATGCATAGTCTTATACTCTTCATGGTATTTGGTCTTTCCCTTGTTCTTGTAGTTGCAACATTTGTCATATGGCTTACCAAAGACCTCCTTGTAGCAATACTTGCATCAGCCATTGTAAGTCTTATAGCATCAATATTCTTTCTCGTTCTTCAGGCACCTGACGTGGCCATTACTGAGGCATCAATTGGAGCTGGTCTCACCACTGGTATTCTTCTTTATGCAATGAAAATAGCAGGGAGGTATGAGGATGATTAGAAGACTTGTTGCACTTGCCGTTGCCTTTTATTTCGGCTACATTCTTTATACCTTTATTTACACCCATTTCCCCTTTGGAGAAAGACCTCTTAAGGGCGTAGCTGCCCATTATGTAGAAAATGGAATAAAAGAGGAAGGTGCCACCAACATTGTAACAGCCATCGTAACACTTTACAGAGGTTTTGATACCCTTGGAGAAGTTACAGTGCTTTTCCTCGCAGCCACGGGACTTGGACTCTTACTTTCAGGATGGAAAGAAGAAGAAAGAGAAAAACCAGAGCCCACACTTATAATGGAAACCGTTACCAGATATTTATTCCCCCTTGTACTACTTTTTGGTTCTTACATATTTATTCATGGGCATCTGACACCAGGCGGTGGTTTTCCTGCAGGAGTTATCATAGCCACTGGCTACTTTATGATGTTTATAGCTCAGAAAGAATTTAAGCCATCAGAATATCTGCTTTCTGCCACAGAGAGCTTTGCGGGCACATTATACGTAATAGTGGGATTACTTGGGCTTGCACTGACATTTTCATTTCTCGCCAATGTGGCACCCCTTGGAGTCCCAAATACGGTGTTCAGCGCTGGAATAATCCCTATTATCTATATAATAATTGGCTTTAAGGTGGGAAGCGAAATGACTGGAATCTTAAAACACATGAAGGAGGTTTAATATGAATGCCGGGCATCTTTTCTACGGAAGCTCTGTGTTCTTAATGGTAATGGGAGTGTTCATTGCTTTAACTGGCAGGCATTTAATAAAAATTCTTTTAGGAATAGACCTCTTTGACGTGGGGCTTAATCTGCTAATAATCTCTTTTGGTTATGTAAATGGAGGAACAGCTCCTATCTTTTCAAAGTACCCGCACATGTTTAAAAATGTGGTTGACCCTGTTCCACAGGCTCTCGTTCTCACAGCAATAGTCATTGGAGTTGCAGAGATTGCCATGGGGCTCGCAATTGTAATGAGAATCAAGGAAAAATTTGGAACTTGTAACATAAGCAAACTAAAGGAGTTAAAATGGTAAGTCCAATACTTGTTATAGCACTTTCGCTCTTTTTTGCCTTTGTAATCCCTCTGCTGGGTATGCTTTCAAGAAAACTGCCCAAATGGGTACCCCCTGTTGCCACCCTTATAAATCTCTTTATACTCGCAAGCAATATAAACAAAATAACAGGGGGTGCCATGCTCGTGACCACAGCAGGGTTTAAGCCTCCGGTTGCCATCAATCTCGCAATTGA
>JALVLE010000303.1 GCA_027033555.1 Caldifarciminota bacterium
CTCTATATTTTCAACACGGTCTATGTCTTCCTTTGAAACACAAAATCCATGATTCTGCGAAGTTACTTCACAATAACCGGTAACAAGATTTTTTATGGGATGATTCAGGCCTCTGTGGCCATGATGCATCTTGTAGGTAGAAATCCCACTGGCCAGGGCCAGGATCTGATGGCCGAGACAAATGCCAAAAACCGGTTTTTCTGCCTTTAATATCTTTTTGGCTAAATCAATAGCATAATCCATGGCGGAAGGGTCACCGGGACCGTTGGAGAGGAAATACCCGTCGGGACCCCATAATTCAGTTTCCTCAAAAGACGTTCTGGCCGGAAAGACCTGGCAATAGCAGCCTCTGGCAGTCAGATTTTTAAGAATACTGGTTTTAATACCGTAATCCATTACTGCCACTTTGTACTTTGCATTTTCATCGCCAATAAAATAAGGAGCCGTCGTGGAAACGACTGATGACAATTCAAGCCCTTCCATCGGAGGCACTTCCTGAATCATCTTTTTCAGTTTTTTAGGATTCAACTCTTCGGAGGAGATCATACAGTTCATCGCCCCTTTATCACGGATATGCCGGACGATTTTCCTTGTATCAATTTCCGCAATTCCGACGATATTATGCGTTTCAAGATAATCCTGCAGTGACCCTGATGCAGTGATCCTGCTGTAAACATCTGAAAAATTATTCACCACCAAACCGGAAATCTTTGGTTCACCTGATTCCTGTTCGTCCGGATTCACGCCGTAATTACCTATGTGTGAGGTGGTATTGACTATGATCTGACCGTAATAGGAAGGATCCGTATAGATCTCCTGGTATCCCGTCATTCCCGTATTAAAGCATATCTCTCCTCCCGTAGTGCCCTTTTTCCCAATGGAAACGCCAAAAAAATAAGTGCCATCTTCCAGAATCAGTACGGCTTTTTCTTTCGTCGTGTATTTCATCAAATTGTCATTTAAAGATCGCTAAGAGGAGATTTTTACGCGCTGCAAAGTTAAAATATTATTCCTAATTTATCTAACGTTGTTCAAATCATTACCTTCCTGATCCCATAAAAAAAGGGACCGGATAAACATCCAATCCCCTCATCGTTTTCATTGAATTTGATTCCATTTATTTCTTTTCTTCCTTTTTTATTTGGAGCGTTAATTGGAATTTCTCTATCAAACCTTCCTGGTCTCCTTAAAGCAGGATCAATATCATCAGGTCTGTTAGTTGCTCCTATGACAATGACCTGCCCTCTACCTTTCAAACCATCCATTAAAGTTAAGAGTTGTGCCACTATTCTACGTTCAACATCTCCATGCGCCTCCTCTCTCTTTGGCGCAATAGCATCAATCTCATCTATGAATATAATACTAGGAGCATTTTTCTCTGCCTCCTCAAATATATCACGCAATGCCTTCTCACTCTCACCGTAATATTTGTTCATGATTTCCGGCCCATTGATGCTGTAGAAGTTAGCCTCTGCTTCATTCGCCACTGCCTTAGCAAGTAAGGTCTTACCTGTACCTGGTGGACCGTAAAGCAACACACCTTTAGGTGGAGTTATATTTAGAGTCTCAAATATCTCAGGATGCTTCAACGGCAACTCAACCATCTCACGAATTTTCATAATTTCCTCTTGCAACCCACCTATATCCTCATAAGTTACAGAAGGAATCTTATGCGCTTCTTCGCTTACAACTCTCTCGCTAACATTTATACGAGTTTCATTACCGACAATAACCACACCTTTTGGTTGAGTAGCAGTAACAATGAAGTAGAAAGGTGTACCAAGAACATTCACAACAAGTTTATTACCCTTCAAATATGCTTTACCATACATCCTCTCTTTAAAGAACATCTCGGGATCAACAGCAAACCTTATCTCCTCTGTTGGAGCTATAGTTATGCTCTGAGCAACTTGAGCATCAACCTTCTTAACCTTAACTTTCTCACCTAAGGAAGTTCCAGCATTACCACGAGTAATACCATCTATTCTAATCACGCCTAAACCCTCATCTTCTGGCCTTGCTCTCCATACTATTGCTGCTGCTTTACTTTGCCCTTCAATAAGAACAACATCCCCTGGATTTAAGTTTAGTTCCTTCATCGTATTAGTATCTAACCTTGCTATACCTCTACCCACGTCATTCTTATAAGCCTCAGCAACCTCTAAAACAACATAACCATCTTTCTTCTCCACCATTTTCTCACCTCTAATTTATAATTAAATAAGTTTTATTTAAAAAGTTTTCGGTTTGTTCGAAAAGATTTAGAATAAAAAATTCACGAACGTTTATAGGCTATAACCAATACTTCTGTAAGAACATCCGGTATTTCTAATGATTTCACTCCAATATCATCTCTTGGATTCGTTAGAAAAGGTACTTTAGGAAAGGTAAAAATATCAAAATTACCTATAATAGCTTGATACGTAGTAGTATTAGGTAATTTATTTAATAAATAAGATGTTACTCCGTAAGGCATATTGAACAAACATAATACTCTTTCTTTGCGTTCCTTTTCATTCTCAACATACTCAAGATATTTTTCTATGCTCGTTACAACATATTCAGCGTTTTTTAAATCGCTTCTCCAATAGGATTTGTGTTTCTTTAATTTTTCAAAGAAAACAGAATAATCTTCTTTATCTATGCCTGTGATTTGAGCATACGGCAATCGTTGAGCTAATTCTAAAGTAAATAATCCGCAACCGCACCCCACATCGACCAATTCTCCTTTATAATCGCTGCCCACAAGATGCTCTATTAATTCTATAGTAGCGAGTGTGTCTATTATTATAGGAGGTATTCTGATATTGTAATAGTCTGGTGATCGTTCTTTTTTACTCCATTCTCTTATCCAGTCTAAGTATGAATTATAAAGAGGTGATTTACCGCCATACCGTTCTTCAAATAAGCCTAAAGATTTCTGGCGTGCTTCCTCATATATATTCTTTAATTTATCCAAGATATCTTCTTTTAATGTCATAGTCATAACCACTTATGAATAGTCAATTATATATAATTTATGAGAAAACTTTTTAAATTTTTCGTTTAAAAATAAAAGTAAGTTTTAAAAAACTTTCTATTGAGG
>JALVLE010000304.1 GCA_027033555.1 Caldifarciminota bacterium
GTATTTATACCCAGGGTAAATAAAAAGTCTTGTATATCCCGAAAGCTTTAAGTCATCAAATGCCCATGATTCCAGAGTTCTTGTGCTTGTAGTTCCCACGCTGATGATTTTCTTGCCGCGCTTTTTAGCGTCTTTTAATCTTTGTGCTACATCTTTTGGTATTTCATAGTATTCAGCATCCATTTTATGTTCCTCAACCTTATCGGTTTTTACAGGCTTGAAGGTTCCAGGCCCTACGTGGAGTGTTATTTCCAGAATGTCAACACCCTTATCTCTTAATTGAGTAAGTACTTCAGGGGTAAAATGCAGGCCAGCCGTGGGAGCTGCAACAGAGCCTGCCTTTCTGGCATAAACTGTCTGGTACCTGTACTCGTCTTTTTGAGTGGGTGGTCTTTTTATATAAGGAGGAAGCGGCATTACTCCATATCTCTCAAAGAATTCAAGCACATTTTCAGGGGAGATTATACGAAGTACCCTGTATCCAGGTCTATATTCAGCTACTTCAAGGCGTCCTTTTCCGCATACAAAACGTATTCCTGGTTTTGCTTTTCTGGAAGGTCGGGCAAGCGCCAGAAATGTTTTATTGTCCTGAATCCCCACAAGCAAAAACTCTATTTTTCCGCCTGTATCCTCTCTATGACAGTATATGCGAGCTTTTATGACCTTTGTATTATTGAGTACAAGTACATGTTGCTGATTGAGATATTCCACTATATTTTTAAATTTTCTGTGTTCTATCCTGCCACTTTTGTAATGCAGAACAAGGAGCCGTGATTCATCCCGCCTATCGGCAGGATATTGAGCAATGAGTTCCTCAGGCAGCTCAAAATCAAATTCAGAGACGAGCATAAAGTCAGCGGGTTTTTATAAGATTGGCAAATTTTAAAGAAAGGGTTTTTATTCCGTCAGTAAACAATACTTTTACCTTATCTCCGTTTTTAACAAGTATTCTACCTCTTCCAAACATGGGGTGATATACATAGTCTCCTCTATGAAGTTCTGTTTGCTGTCTTTTTTCCTGTTCTTCCTTTTGAATATCTCTGTGTCTCTTTGTAACAGAATCAAAAATGATAACATCTTCGGGTAGCTCATCAAGAAATCTTGATGGAGAAAGAAATTCTCCGAATCTTATTGAGCGTTCTTTTGCGTAAGTGATTATAACACGTTTTTTAGCTCTTGTAATAGCAACGTGGAAGAGTCTTCGCTCTTCTTCAAGTTCATATGTAGTAGATAGGGCTGATTTATGCGGAAAAACTCCATCTTCCATTCCAGTGATAAACACATTCTCAAATTCAAGCCCTTTGGCGTTGTGGACCGTCATTATGGTTATCCTGTCTTTCTGCTCAATGTCCATGTCATCCTGTTCTGTCTGAACTGCTATCTGTTCCATGAAATTTTCAAGAGTAGGTTGGGGCTGACTTATTACAAATTCCTGGGCAAGTCCAAGCAATGCATTAATATTTTCTATTCTCCCTTCCACCTTCTCTCTGGGTTCCTGTCCTTCGTAGGTCTTTCTGATGTATTCTTCAAATTCCAGTGTGTTAATGAGTGCATGAAGGATGGTAAATACGTCCTCTTTTTTCTCTTTTAATTTCAGGAAATGATCTATAAGATTGTAAAATCTTCTGAGCTTTTCGTATTTCATTCCTTTGAATTCAACAAAGCCAGGTATTGCTTCTAAGAGGTGCAAATTTTCCTGAATGGCATAGTCTGACAGGTGTTTTATTGTTTTTGCTCCAATGCCTCTGTGTGGTGTATTCACAATTCTGAGAAAAGAAATATCGTCTTTCGGGTTGAGGATGAGTTTTAAATATGCGAGGAGGTCTTTAATCTCTTTGCGCTCAAAGAATTTTAATGCACCAACGATAATATAGGGAAGCCCTCTTTTATTAAAAACCTCTTCAAATGTACGTGATTGCGCATTTGTTCTGTAAAGTATCAGATTTCTTGAGAAGGGCCTTCCTAATTCCTCAATCTTGGATGCAACAAACTCTGCTTCCTCTTTTTCATTAAAAGCTTCGTGCACAATTAGTTTTTCCCCTTCTGGCCCATCGGTCCATAACGTTTTACCCTTTCTCATTGTATTATGAGAAATAAGTACACTTGCTGCCTTCAGAATATTTTTAGTGGACCTGTAATTTTGTTCAAGCCTTATAATTTTGGCATCCGGAAAGTCCCTTTCAAAGTGCAGGATATTTCGTATATCTGCTCCCCTGAAACTGTAGATTGATTGGTCGTCATCTCCTACAACGAATATGTTGCCATGTTTTGAGGAGAGGTGCCTCAACAGTTCATATTGAATGCGGTTTGTATCCTGATATTCATCCACATGTATGAATTTAAACTGCTCGGCATAGAAATTTTTTACATCCTCATACTCTTCAAAAAGCTTTTTGGTGTTTAAAAGCAAATCGTCAAAATCCATGGCATTGAGTTCAAGCAGCTTTTGCTGGTATTTTTTATAAAACTCATAGTGCCATTCTGACTCTGGTTCGTGGCCAGCTTTTATTTTCTGTATATGGTGAAGCAATCTTTTCGGGGTTTCCCGGCTTTTGATCTCTTCAAGAAGTTTTTTAACAACTCTTATCTGGTCATCTCTGTCAAATATGCTGAAGTTTTTCTCATAGGGCAGATATTCAATGTTTGCTCTGAGAATCCTTACGCAGATTGAGTGAAATGTGCCGATGAACAGGCCTTTTGTGTTGATGTTAAGGAGTTTTTCAATACGTGTTCGCATCTCATTGGCGGCCTTATTGGTAAAAGTGACAGCTAAAATATTCTCAGGTGCGACACCTAATTCTTTAATAAGATAAGCCACTCTATAGGTCAGTACACGTGTTTTTCCTGACCCTGCACCTGCTATTACAAGTACAGGGCCATTTATTGTTGTTACCGCTTCCCTCTGCTGGGGATTCAGATCTTTTAAAAGAGGATGATTAGTCAAAGAAAAGTCTCGCAAATTCGTATAAATCTTTTGGTACTAACTTGATTCCGCCAGCCACTTTCCTCAGGTCAACCACCACAACCTTGCTTCCCTTCATAGCAACCATTTTCCCGAATTCACCATTTTCCAC
>JALVLE010000305.1 GCA_027033555.1 Caldifarciminota bacterium
TGGAAAGCTGGTCATATCATCCTGCATTATTATCGTGCTTCCCTGCAGTATCCCTACCGCAAGAAATATACTCAACAAATTCATTACTACCTCCCTTTTGCCATTATTTATAGCAATATTTATGCCAAACTACATAAGCCACTAAAATAAGTGTAATTACAGTTATTTTTTATTTCAAACACATTGCGATTGGTGACGAAAAAATGAACAAGTATTATTTACAACTCATAACATATTGACTATCAATAGTTTAAAATGACGAATATCACAACCATCCTTCTTTCTTATACCAAACATATGCCCTTTTAAGAGCTTCCTCAGAGGAAGTAAATCTATCAAATATTTCCTTTTTAAGGAGTTCATTTGAGGCAAGCCACCTGTATTGTCTTAGCTCTCTCATCTTTTCTCTCGTAAGCATGCTTTCCCTTCCGGTGATATTGGAATAATATTCAGCAAGAAAAGCAAAAAAAACAGCCGCAGCTTGCGGCACCTTTATATGAAACACGTACCTTTTGCCCATGATTTTTTTAATAATTTCGTTAAGCCTTTTAGGTGACAAAACTTCACCATTGTTAACAAAGTACTTTTTATTGATAACGTTCCTTTCAAGAACTCTCACAATTATTTCAACCAGATCCCCGACATAAATAATATTAAAAAGGGGTCCATCACCTATACTTATAGAAATACCATTTTTAACCATTTTAAAAAGCAAAAAAGTTTCTCTATCACCCTCGCCAAATACTGCCGATGGACGGAGAATTACATAAGGGATGCCACTTTTTTCAACATACCTCTCGGCTATTTTTTTGCTCAGCCCATAAAAACTTACAGGCTTTGCCTCATCTTCCTCTGTAAGGGGTCTTTCATAAGAGGGCCCTGCAGCACTCTGGGAGCTTAAAAATACAAACTTCCTGACATTACCTCGTCTCACAGCCTCAAGCAAATTCCGGGTGCTGTATATATTACCCTTTTTAAAAACATCAAAAGTCCTACCCTTTATCACTCCTGCAATGTGCACCACGAAATCCACATCTTTTGCCACATCATAAAGTGTCTGTATATCCAGATAATTCACCTTTTTTATTTCAACATACTGTTTATCCACAAAATTCACAAGCTCCGGATGCCGCGTAAGTATCCTTAGTTTGTATCCCCTTTTTAGAAGCTCACGTGTTACATGACGCCCAATGAATCCAGTTGCTCCGGTTAAAAGGACGAGAGGTTTTTCATTCATATCTATTATTATTCGCACGCTTTCTCGTATTTCATAAAACATCCATGCGCAGAGTAATCCTAATTTTAATTTAGATTTTTCTGAATACTTAAAAAGCTTGAAAAACAGATTCCATTCCAAATTACGGTATCAAGAAAGAAAACAATCGCCGGCCGGATACTTCAAAATGTCATCCCAAAAATCCATTATTATCTATATAACCAGGAGGTTGCGAGCATATCTTTTGTCTATTTGGATTGCCTGCATGTTATGTCCCACAAGCTCAAGCGCACAATATTAAGGTTTAACTACACCAACAGTTTTAGTTGCATATTCTGGCTGTGAAGTATATAATCTTGCATTATGGAGAATTTCAAAAAATTCCAATCAGACTTGAGAAGATGGTAAAAATGTTAGAGGAAGAAAGTGGAGTGGTAGTAGAGGAGTTCAGCATTCGTCCTTCACTTTTTCCTCAGGAGATAGAAAAAGTAACAGCTTCAGACAGAGAGCAAGGCATAGAGGTACCTGAAGATGTGATGAATTTCTATTTAGTATGCAACGGTTTTACCTTTAAGTGGGACCTAAAAAAGATGAAAGGGGAGCTGACCAGGAAGTTGTGGGTGTGTCCAATGTTCTTCCCATAGAAGAGGTATTCTCCAATTGGGAGGGATTTCTGTACTTCAGTGATGAGCCAGATTTAAACAAGCCAGACGGGTATGACCTTACCAAGGCAAAAGTCTTTGACAACTTTGTCACTGAAGCCGGGGGGCTATTATACTTTGGCAATCCACCTGGATACGAGGTCATATATCATTATTACGGTGAAGAAGTTATAGAGGCAAAAGGTGATGTGCTAAAGGCCCTTGAGGAGAACGACCTATACCCTGACATTGAAGCACTCGGCCTGGACGATCTTGTGCGCAACCTTATTATGAAGGAGGTTTAGGCAAGTCAGCATTGCAGAGATAAGGTGATAATCACATTCCGACTCACACAGTAAATTTGAAATTTCGGAAACATATTTAGTTCTTCAGAGGTTAATTAAATCCATAGTGTCAGGTATTCTCCCGTTCTTTTTAATACCTTTCTTAACTTGTTTCTTGTTTGAAGGTTATCTGAATTTTAAATTGTACAATACAATATCATAACATTAGATCATTAGATCAAAAAACCTGGACTGGATACCCATCTTCTACTACGCTATCCGGTCCTTTTCGACTCCTTATAGGTAGGATGCTAACACGTGATTATTGACGATGTCTATGAGGAATTTTTCAAGTTTCCATTCCTTACAGGTAGGATGTTAACTAAGCGTGGTGCTGGGAATGTTCATATGGGAAAAAGTTTCCATTCCTTATAGGTAGGATGTTAACTTAACAAGATAACGGTTCATTCATTTGAATTTGTAAAGTTTCCATTCCTTATAGGTAGGATGTTAACGAAAGTTGTGCTTTTTGTCAGGAAAAACAAGAAAGTGTTTCCATTCCTTATAGGTAGGATGTTAACGAGTCCAAAATTCCAAATCATTTCAGACATAACGGGGTAGTTTCCATTCCTTATAGGTAGGATGTTAACTTTAAAACTGCTGCCTTTAAACATTCTCTTACTATGTCCTGGTTTCCATTCCTTATAGGTAGGATGTTAACAATAAACACAAGGACTAAGAAACATGCGCCTATTATTGTTTCCATTCCTTATAGGTAGGATGTTAACAGAATTCCAAATAGGGTTGAAGTTAAAGGTGAAATACCCGAGTTTCCATTCCTTATAGGTAGGATGTTAACGTCGGGTGGACTTTCAGCACGGCAGGTTTCCAGGTAGTTTCCATTCCTTATAGGTAGGATG
>JALVLE010000306.1 GCA_027033555.1 Caldifarciminota bacterium
CTTTATCAGGTTGTAAGAGCATACCAGCTTAACAGAAGACAGGGCACGGTTAAAGCGAAAACCAGAGGTGAGGTTAAAGCTTCAACCAGAAAAATATATAGACAGAAGGGACTGGGAAGAGCCAGGCATGGTGCTATATCTGCTCCTATATTTGTGGGTGGTGGAAAGGCATTCCCTCCAAGGCCAAGAGAATGGCGTCTTGATATACCAAAAGAGCTCAAGAGAAAGGCGCTTTCACAGGCGTTGAGTGACAGGGTGCGTGAAGGAAAATTTATAGTGCTTGACAGCTTCGGTATAAAAAGACCCAAAACAAAGGATATGGTGGAAGTTCTGAAAAATCACGGGCTGTATGGAGAGAAGATACTTGTGGTATATGGAGAGGAGAATGAGAATATTTACCTTGCCACGAGAAATATTAAAGGTGTAGAAGTCAAGAGAGCTCAGGATATTAATGCTTACGATGTGCTCAAAAAGCCCTATCTAATGATTGATAAAAAGGGTGTAGAAATATTAAACGAGAGGTTAGCAAAATGAAGGATCCAAGGGATATTATTATAAGACCGGTTATTACGGAGAAGGCAATGGACCTTGCACAAAAACACTCACAGTATGTATTTGAGGTCCATCCAGATGCGCCGAAGCCAGAAATAAAGAAAGCGGTTGAAGAGCTCTTTAAAGTTCATGTGGAAAAGGTCCGGGTTATTAATATGAAGCCAAAGAAGAAAAGGGTGAGATTGGCACAGGGAGAGACGAGAAGGTGGAAAAAGGCGATTGTGGTTTTAAGAAAGGGTGAAACTATACCAATGTTTGAAGGAGTGTAATCATGGGTATTAAAAGATTCAGACCTTATACACCTTCAAGAAGGTTTATGACAGTATCGGATTTCTCTGAAATTACTAAAAAGGAGCCAGAGAAATCACTGCTTGAGCCCAAAAAGAGCACCGGGGGAAGAAATAACCTTGGAAGAGTTACTGTACGTTTTAGAGGTGGTGGCCATAAAAAGTTTTACCGAATTATTGATTTTAGAAGAGAAAAATTTGGTGTTCCCGCAGTAGTCAAATCAATTGAGTATGACCCCAACAGAACCGCAAGGATTGCGCTTTTAGTTTATAGAGATGGGGAGAAAAGATATATTATTGCTCCCCACGGCCTTAAGGTGGGAGATGAGGTAGTATCTGGGCCAGGTTCAGAGATAAAGGTGGGCAATGCGGTACCTCTTAAGGAAATTCCTGAAGGTGTTCCCATTCACAATATTGAACTTGTACCTGGTAGAGGCGCTAAACTGGTTCGTTCGGCAGGTTCCAGTGCTGTTATACTCTCTAAAGAAGGAAAGTATGCGCATGTGCAATTGCCATCAGGAGAGGTAAGATTGATTGATCAGAACTCCCTTGCAACCATTGGACAGGTGTCAAATATTGATCATGAGAACATTGTGATTGGGAAAGCGGGCAGAAAGAGATGGATGGGAAAAAGACCCCACGTAAGAGGTATTGTGATGAACCCTGTTGACCATCCCCTTGGCGGCGGTGAAGGCAGATCAAAGTCAGGTCGCCCTCCATGCAGCCCCTGGGGGCTTGTTGATGGCAAAAAGACAAGGAAGAAACACAAACCTTCTAATAGATTTATCATTAAGCCCCGGAGGAAGAAATGAGCAGATCTCGGAAGAAAGGGCCTTATGTAGATAAGAAACTTTATAAGCGTATTGTTGAGATGAATAAAACCGGGAAGAAGGCTGTTATTAAAACTTATTCCCGGAGGTCAACGATAGTACCTGAGTTTATCGGGCATACTATCGCTGTTCACAATGGAAGGAAATTCATTCCGGTGTATATCATACAGGACATGGTTGGACATAAGCTTGGCGAATTCGCACCCACTCGCACTTACAGGGGTCATAAAGACAAGAAGGCACAAACAGTGAGGTTAAAATGATGGTGGGCAGAGCAGTTCATAGATTTGCGAGAATATCACCCAAAAAGATGAAACCCCTTCTTGATGAGATAAGAGGTAAATCGGTGGCTGAGGCGGATGCTATTTTATATATGATGAACAAAAAGGGAGCGAGAATTACCCGCAAAGTACTGAAAGCGGCTGTTGCGTCTCTTAACGATAAACTGGGCAGGGAGCTTGCTCCAGAAGAGATAAAGGTTAAAGTGGCAAAAGTGGACAAAGGGATTACAATGAAAAGGGTCAGGCCATTCTGGAGAGGGATGGCTACACTTATAAGAAAAAGAACGTCTCACATCACGATTGAAGTAGAGGGAGGAGAAGAATAATGGGTCAGAAAGTTCATCCGATAGGTTTTAGACTGGGTATCAACAAGGATTGGAAAGCCCACTGGTTTGCAAGGGGCAAGGACTATGAAAAGTATCTTCAGGAAGACCTTAAGATAAGAGATTACATCAAGGAAAGATTTAAAGATGCGATGGTCTCAAAGGTGGTTATAGATAGGGCTTCCGATAGGCTGAGTATCAGCATATACTCTGCAAGACCGGGTCTTGTGATTGGCAGAAAGGGTCAGGAGGTGGAAGCCTTAAGGAAGGCTCTCTCAAAAATGTTGAATTACAGGGATCTTAATATAAACGTGATTGAAATAAAGGTGCCTGAAGTGGACGCCCAGCTTGTTGCGCAGAATATTGCAAGGAAAATAGAGCAAAGAGTTTCTCATAGGAGGGCTATGAAGAGGGCTGTGGAAACTGCTCTTAAAATGGGAGCAAAAGGGATAAAGATCTATGCCAAGGGAAGACTTGCAGGTGCAGAAATCGCACGAAAGGAATGGTATCTGAAGGGAAGGGTGCCTCTGCAGACAATTAGAGCTGATATAGACTATGGAGAAGCTACTGCGTTTACGAGATACGGCACCGTTGGCGTGAAGGTATGGATATATAGAGGGGATATTCTTGAGAGACCTATGGAGGAGGAATAGCCATGTTAATGCCATCCAGAACAAAGTACAGGAAGCAGCATAGGGGAAGAATGAAAGGAAAGGCTATGGCTGGTAATTACATAGCCTTTGGAGAATATGCGCTTAAAGCTCTTGAGCCTCATTGGATTACTGGTAATCAGATTGAGGCAGCGAGAATAGCTATTACCAGATATTTAAAAAAAGGTGGAAAGCTTTGGATTCGCATATTTCCAGATAAGCCTGTTACAAAGAAGCCTGCTGAGACCCGTATGGGTAAGGGTAAAGGAAATGTGGATAAATGGGTAGCTGTGGTAAAGCCAGGGAGAATACTCTTTGAACTGGGCGGAGTGACTGAGGAGCAGGCAAGGGAAGCGTTTAGAAGAGCTGCCAGTAAATTGCCCATCAAAACCAGGTTTGTTTCATTGAAGGAGGGTGGAGTATGAAAGCATATGAGCTTAGGGAGCTATCTGATGATGAACTTAAAGCAAAATTAAAGGCGTTAAAGGAAGAGTTATTCACATTACGGATGGAAAAGGCCATGGCGAAGCTTGCTCAGCCACATAGATTTAAAGAAATAAAGAAAGACATAGCCAGGATAAAAACAATACTCAGAGAAAGGAGGTTGCATAATGCAGACCAGGAGTAGGAGAAGAGAAAGAGTAGGGGTTGTGGTAAGCGATAAGATGGATAAGACAAGGGTTGTGATGGTGGAAACACTCGTTCAGCATCCTCTTTATAAGAAATATGTGAAAAGAAGAAAAAAGTTTTATGCTCACGATGAAAAAAATGAGACTCATGTGGGAGATGTGGTGAGAATTATGGAAACAAGACCTCTTTCACGTCTCAAAAGGTGGAGAATAGTCAGTATTGTAAGAAAAGCTCACGGGGAGGAATAAAATGATTCAGGATATTTCCCGGGTTAAGATTGCAGATAATACAGGTGCCCAGGAGGCTCTTATTATTAAAATCCTGGGAGGTTCTCGTAGAAAGTATGCCAGGGTGGGAGACGTGGTGGTTGTAACAATTAAAGATGCTGTTCCCAATTCCTCCATAAAGAAGGGTTCTGTTGTGAAGGCGGTGATTGTTCGCACAAGGAAGGAGATGAGAAGACCTGATGGAACGTATATAAAGTTTGACGATAACGCTGCTGTGATAATAGACAATAATGGTGAGCCTAAAGGTACCAGAGTTTTTGGGCCAGTCGCGAGGGAACTCAGGGAAAAAAGGTTTATGAAAATTGTATCACTTGCTCCGGAGGTGGTATAATGGCGCTTAAGATTAAGAGAGGCGATACAGTAAAGGTGATAAAGGGTAAAGACAAGGGCAAAATAGGTAAAGTTAAGAAAGTGCTTATTGACAAGAAAAGGCTGATTGTGGAAGAGGTAAACATTGTAAAAAGACACATGAGAGCCACAGGACCTGACAGACCCTCAGGAATCGTAGAAATGGAGGCCCCCATTTCCTGGAGCAATGTTCGCCTCATATGCCCATCCTGTGGGGAGCCAACGAGGGTAGGTTTCAGGTTTGAGGAGGGGAAGAAGGTGAGGTATTGTAAAAAATGTAACGAGGTGATAGACTGATGGAGCAGGCAAGGCTATATAAAGAATATGTTGAGAACATCAGACCCCGCCTTATGAAGGAGATGGGGTATAAAAACATTAATGAAGTTCCAAAGCTTGAAAAGATTGTTGTAAATGTGGGTGTGGGGGAAGCGGTTCAGGATCCTAAGATTCTGGACATTATAAGCGCGGACCTCGCAATGATCACAGGGCAGCGGCCTGAAGTGAGACGTGCAAGGAAGTCAGTGGCCCAGTTCCATTTGAGAAAAGGTATGCCGATTGGTCTGCGTGTGACGTTGAGAAGGAGATATATGTATGATTTCTTTGACAGACTTGTGAATTTCGCCCTCCCAAGAGTAAGAGATTTCAGAGGACTCCCGCTTGATTCTTTTGACGGAAGAGGCAATTACAATTTTGGCCTGAGTGAACACACGGTTTTTCCAGAGGTTGAAATAGATAAAGTTAAAAAGGTGTTTGGAATGAATATTACAATTGTAACAACTGCAGAGACTGACGATGAAGCAAGAGCTCTGCTTGCAGCCTTTGGCTTTCCATTTGAAAGGAGGGAAGAGTAAATGTCAAGGAAGGCGAAAAGAACGAGGAATAAGGAGCCAAAATTTGCCGTAAGAAAATATAACAGGTGCAAAAGATGCGGCAGAACCCGTGGTTATATAAGAAAATTTGGGCTCTGTAGAATATGTTTTAGAGAGCTGGCATTAAGAGGTGAGCTGCCTGGAGTTAAAAAAGCCAGCTGGTAAAATGGAGGTAGAAAATGATTTATGATCCAATTGCAGATCTTTTAACGAGAATAAGAAACGGTGTAAGAGCTCGTCATGAGTCGGTTATTATTGAACCTTTATCCAAAATGAAATTGCGTATACTTGACATTTTGAAGAAAGAAGGATTCATTGAAGGGTACGAGATACTATCAGAAGAGAGAGGGGGAAAATGTCGCGTTTACCTGAAATATGACGAAGAAGGAAATCCTGTGATAGAGGACCTGCAGCGTGTATCAAAACCTTCCAGAAGAGTTTATGTGGGAAAGAATGAGGTACCATGGGTGAGAAATGGCCTGGGTATTGCCATTATCTCCACCTCCCAGGGACTTATGACAGATAGAGAAGCGAGAAGAAGGGGAGTGGGCGGAGAGCTGCTCCTTATGGTCTGGTAAAAGGAGGCAGAGCATGTCAAGGATAGGGAAAAAACCAGTTCCCATCCCGGACGGTGTCCAGGTTAGGATGGAAAATGGTACCATGTACTTTAAAGGTCCCAAAGGGGAGCTTACATTTACCCCTCATAGGGACATGATTGTTGAGATTAAGGACAAAGAAATAGTGGTAAAAAGGCCAAGTGATGGGAAGTTTCACAGGTCTCTTCATGGTACCACAAGGCAGCTTATTTACAATGCTGTAATGGGAGTAAAAGAGGGATTTAAAAAAGAGCTTGAATTACAGGGTGCAGGATACAAGGCGCAGATGGAAGGCAACACTCTTGTTCTCAATGTTGGGTTTTCACATGAGGTTCGCATTACCCCCCCGGATGGCATTAAACTTAAAGTAAATGGCCCTATTAAAACCACAGCCGGAGATAAGTTTATTATTGAAGTTTCCGGAATAGATAAATATCTTGTTGGTGAGTGGGCTGCCAGGATAAGAAAAGTGAAACCTCAGGATCCATATAAGGGCAAGGGGCTTAAGTATGTGGGTGAGCATGTAAGGAAAAAGGCTGGAAAGGCTGGCGTGAAAGGCGCATAAGGAGGTGGTATTATGGAAAGGAAAGAAAAAGTTTTAAGAAGATTAAGAAGGCATAAGAGAATCAGGAAGAAGATTGTAGGAACAGAAGAAAGGCCAAGGCTGGTAGTTTATAAGAGTGCAAAACACATGTACGCTCAGCTGGTGATAGACCCGCCTGTGGGTACAGCCAAAGTTATAACAGGTGCATCAACCCTTTCACCTGAGATAAGAGAGAAAGTCAAAGAGGCAAAAACGAAAACTGAAAAAGCGAAACTTGTAGGTGAGCTTATTGCCGAGAGAGCAAAGAAACATGGCATAACCAAAGTAGCTTTTGACAGAGCAGGATACAAGTATATAGGCAGAGTAAAGGCCCTTGCAGAGGCAGCGAGGAAAGCAGGGCTTGAATTTTAACACGGAGGTTTTTTATGGCACAGGAAATAGGGGTTACTGAACTCATTGAAAGAGTTGTGACCATTAAAAGGGTTACGAAGGTAACCAAAGGTGGAAAGAACTTTAAACTTTCAGTATGGGTTGTTGTTGGTGACGGGAAGGGGAGAGTGGGAATTGGTCATGGAAAAGCCCAGGAGACACCGGAGGCCATACAAAAGGCACTTAAAAGAGCAAGGAAATCCATGGTGAGTGTTGCAATGGTTAACGGTACTCTGCCACATGAAATAATAGGCAGAGAAGGGGCTTCCAAGGTGCTCCTTAAGCCAGCAGGCCCGGGTACTGGAATAATCGCGGCCCAACCGGTTCGTCTTGTATTGGAGGCAGCAGGCTACAAAAACGCTCTCACAAAGTCTCTTGGCTCAAACAACGCCATAAATCTTATGAAGGCAACGCTAAATGCACTTGTTTCCTTAAAAGATCCTGAAAAAGTTGCAAAAAATAGAGGGCTTTCACTGGACATAATATACAGGAGGTTTGGTCGTGGCAGGAAGAAAGAAACTCAGAGTGAAACAGATTAGAAGTCTGATTGATGTGAATAAAAGGCATAAAAGGACAGTTCTTGCACTCGGATTGGGAAGAATTGGAAAAGTAAAAGTGCACAATGATACTCCGCAGATAAGAGGGATGATAAAACAAGTTAGCTATCTTTTAGAGGTTGAAGAGCTTGAGGAGTAAGGAGGGCAAAATGTATAATTTAAGTAACTTATCCCCTGCAAAAGGTGCGGTAAAAAAGAAAAAAAGAGTCGCAAGGGGACCAGGCTCCGGACTTGGAAAGACAGCAGGGCGAGGTGAGAAAGGACAGAAGTCAAGGAGTGGAGGAGCAAAGCCTCGGTTCTTTGAAGGCGGCCAAATGCCTTTGTACAGAAGATTGCCGAAGAGGGGATTTAAAAATATCTGGAAAGTTAAATATGAGATCGTAAATCTAAAGCAGATTGAGGAAAAATTTTCTGATGGAGAGGTGGTAAATCCTGTAACGCTAAGGGAAAAAAATCTTATAAAGGGCAAAGGACCGGTTAAGATTCTTGGGGATGGGAACCTTACCAGGAAGGTTACCTTTGAGGGTGTGGTATTCTCCAAAAAGGCACAACAAAAAATAGGTAACCCAGGCGGTAATACCGATGCTGAGAAATCTGAATAGTATCCCCAAGATAGAGGAGCTAAGGAATAAGATACTCTTTGTGCTTGCAATGATTGCCGTTTACAGGCTGGGAACCCATATTCCGGTTCCCGGTGTAAACGGTCATGCCCTTGCAGAGTTTTTTAAACAAAATCTTGCAGGCACAGCCTTTGGCTTGTACGATATATTCGTCGGTGGGGCTCTTTCAAGGGCTGCCATATTCGGGGCCGGTATTATGCCCTATATATCGGCATCCATTATAATGGAGCTACTTGTTGCCACCTGGCCGTACCTGGAAAGACTCAAAAAAGAGGGAGAACACGGACAAAGACTCATAACAAGATATTCTCGCTATCTTACAGTTCTTGTCGCAGGCATTCAGTCTTTTGGAATGGCAATGTTTCTTGCAAACATAAAATCCCCTTCAGGTGTTCCTGTTGTGCCGCATCCTGGCCCTATGTTCATATTTACGACCGTTGTGGCTCTTGTTGGAGGTACTCTATTTCTTATGTGGATTGGCGAGCAGATGACAGAGAGGGGTATAGGTAACGGAATCTCTTTGCTGATTTTTGCAGGCACGCTGGATAGTATTCCTTATGAGTTCGCCCAGTCTATCCAGCTTTTAAAAACCGGAGGCACATCACTCTTTGCCTTTTTATTTGTCATAGTGGTGGTAATTGTTACAACCATGGCTGTGGTAGCTATTACAGAGGCTCAGCGAAGAATACCCATTCAGTATGCGAAAAGGGTAGTTGGAAGAAAAGTCTATGGTGGACAAACGACCTATCTTCCCCTCACATTAAATACTGCAGGTGTAATCCCTATCATATTCGCTCAGAGTATTCTTACATTTCCTCAGACTGTGGGGACCTTTTTCTCCTCTGACACACTCACCTACATTATAAATCTCTTCAGACCGGGTTCTCTCCTTTACGATATACTGTATGCAGCTCTTATTGTTTTCTTTGCCTATTACTATACTGCTATAGTCCTAAATCCCAAGGACATAGCAGACAATCTTCAGCGATATTCCGGGTTTATTCCAGGGG
>JALVLE010000307.1 GCA_027033555.1 Caldifarciminota bacterium
GATGTGCTCATATGCATTCAGACAGGGAAAAGGCTTGAAGATGAAGACAGGCTTAAAGCTGAAACAGAAAATATATATTTAAGAAGTAAGGAAGAAATGTGGCAGCTTTTTGGTGAACTCCCGGAAGCTTTGCTGAATACTGTTAAAATAGCGGAAAGAGTGAATATTAAACTTGTCCTTGATGCTTCAAAGGTACATCTTCCGGATTTTAAACTTCCTGAGGGATACAATGATTCATTTGAGTATCTTAAGGATCTCTCAGAAAAGGGATTGTACAGACGATTTTCGGGTAATCCGCCTGAAAAATACCTTAAGCGTTTGAGGAGCGAGCTTGAAATCATTAATAAAATGGGCTATGCAGGTTATTTCCTTATAATATGGGATCTTGTTCAGGCTGCCAAGAAAATGGGTATTCCAGTAGGGCCGGGACGCGGGTCTGCTGTAGGTTCTCTCGTGTTATATAGTTTGGGGGTCACAGAGGTTGATCCTTTAAAGTACAATCTCATTTTTGAAAGATTTCTGAATCCAGAAAGGGTTTCACCACCAGATGTTGACATTGATATAGCAGATGTGTTCAGAGAGCGCCTTATCCAGTATGTGAGAGAGAAATATGGAAATGAAAGCGTCTCCCAGATAATAACATTTGGAAGAATTATGGCAAAAGGTGTAATAAAAGACGTGGCAAGGGTACTCAATTTTGAATATAAAGAAGGAGACAGAATTTCTAAGTTAATACCTCAGGGGGCATCCTTGAAGGAAGCTCTTGAAACTTCTGAAGAGCTCAGAAGAATTTATGAAAGCAGTGAGAGACACAAAAGGCTTTTTGAGTATGCCATGAGACTTGAAGGGCAGATTCGCAACACATCAATTCATGCGGCTGGCGTCGTGGTTGCACCGGGAAAACTTTATGAAAGAGTACCTCTTTATAGAACGAAGGATGGGGAAACATCAACACAGGTTGATATGAAGTCCCTTGAACTTCTTGGCCTTATGAAGGTTGACCTTCTGGGACTACGAACGCTTTCAATTATAGAAGAAACGGTAAGATTGGTGAGAAGAAGATATGATCCATCCTTTAAAATTGAGAATATACCACTTGATGACAAAAAGACCTTTGAACTATTGCAGAGAGGAGAAACCCTTGGGATTTTTCAGCTTGAATCTAAAGGCTTTAGAGACATATTGCGAAGGCTTAAGCCGGACAGGTTTGAAGATTTAATAGCAATTGTGGCTCTTTACAGGCCAGGTCCTATTCAATCTGGGATGCTGGAAAGTTATGTGAGAAGGAAAAGGGGGGAAGAAAAAATAGATTATTTCAGCCCTGAGCTTGAGGAAATTTTAAAGGAAACCTATGGAGTTATTGCGTATCAGGAGCAGGTGATGCAGATTGCGTCAAAGCTCGCCGGCTACTCTATGGGAGAGGCAGATTTATTAAGAAGGGCTATGGGGAAGAAAAAGCCGGAGCTCATGCAGGAGCAAAGGGAGAAGTTCATAAAGAAGGCAAAAGAAGCAGGCACTTCACCGGAACTTGCAGCGTATATATTTGACAAGATTACGCCATTTGCTGGCTATGCCTTTAATAAATCCCACTCTGCGGGATACGCGCTTGTATCTTATAGAACAGCATACTTGAAAGCTCATTATCCATTGGAATTCCTTGCAGCTAACATGACTTTTGAAATGAACTCGCAGGATTCTCAGGTTAAAATTCAGAATTTCATAAAGGAGGCTATAAAAAATGGCATTGAAGTGCTCCCCCCAGATATAAATAAGAGTGAGTATGAGTTTGTTGTAGAAGGCAAAGCCATCAGGTTTGGGCTTGGGGGGATAAAAAACATTGGACGTTCAGCAGTTGATGCAATCTTAAGAGAGAGGCAAAAAGGTCCTTTTAAGGATTTTATTGATTTTCTGGAAAGGACAAGAGATTCTGCTAAAGTCAATAAGAAGGCAGTGGAGTCTCTTATAAAAGCAGGAGCATTTGACATATTTGACGAAAATAGAGCAAGACTTTTAGAAGTATATGCGGCATATCAGAAAAAACCCAGAAAAAAAGCCATGCCCAGCCTTTTTGGCAATTTACCAGATGCTTCTGAGGATATAAAATTAGAGGTAAGAGAGGTCAACTTTACCGATGAGCAAAAGCTTGCCTTTGAAAAAGAAGTTCTGGGATTTTTCTTTTCATCCGGTCCTCTTGACAGATTTGAATTTATAGATTTTCTCCCGCAGATCAAGGATATAAAAAAGCTTGAAAGGGCACGAATGCTGGCATATGTACTTTCCAGAAAGGAGAAGAAAAACAGAAAGAAAATACCCTATGGTGTATTAAAACTCTATCTCGGGGGAGGGGAGGTAGAAGCTCTGCTTTTTAATGATAACTGGGAAAAGTTTAAGAATGTAATAAAGGAGGACGAACTTTATATAATTGAGGGTGAGATAAGAAATGAAGAGGAGGGAGTTAAAGTATTTGTAAGCAATCTAATACAGGTGGACAGAGGAGATAACCTTCAAGACTATATAAAAGGTATTGCACTCTATGTGGACCCTGTCTCTCTTACAAGAAATACAATCATTGAACTCGTAAATACCGTTGACAAACAGAGGGGTTTTCCGATTTTTGTAAAAGCTAATGGGCTCATGTATATGTCAGAAGGATATAAAATTCCTCTAAATGCAGAACTCCTCAAAAAGATTGAATCCCTTCCCGGTGTGTCAAGAGTCATGATTTTGTTTTAATGTATCTTCAGTAATTTCCAGAAAAAGATTTAATAAATTTTTAGGGCTTAACTTTCTAAATGTTAGTGTTTCACGTTTATCTGTCACTATCTTCACCCCATCTTTTTCAATTACTATCTCCTGTACCATTGGCTGCTGACCGAATAAAACCTTCAATTTCATACCGTATATAAAAGTTTCAAGTTCGCAAGGCAACCTGCCAAATCTATCTTCCAGCTCTTCCTTTATCTCATTTAATCTTTCAATATCCTTAGCTTCTGATATCTGGTTGTAAAATCCAACTCTTGTTGTGTCGTCCTTTATATAACTTTCTGGGATAAAGGC
>JALVLE010000308.1 GCA_027033555.1 Caldifarciminota bacterium
CAGGAGGTGTTCCTTGAGCAGGTTGTTGCCCTTGTGACTATGATTACAAAGAAACCATCAAAGGTTATTCTTTCAAGGCGAGAGGTATTTACGTCGTCAAGAACACGTCATCCCATGATTACATGGTATAAGGCAGGTGTTAAAAGGGATACAGGCGAAATAACCGCTTTAAAGTTGAAAGCCCTTATGAATGCAGGTGCTTATGGGCCTCACGCCCTTACTGTTATGGCAAATGCTGGCTCCAAGGTATTGCCTTTGTTTAACAAAATCAAAAATATTCTCTTTGAGGGATACACGGTATATACCAATCTCCCTGTGGGAGGGGCTTATCGTGGGTATGGAGCAACACAGGGATATTTTGGATACAATGTAATGCTTGACATGATTGCTGAAGCACTTGATATTGATGTGCTGGAGTTTTTCAAAAAATGGCATATAAAGAAAGGAGAGACCTCTCCTATTTTTGAAGAATTAGGTGAAGGTAAAGAGGGGGTGGCGCAGATTATAAGGTCATGCGCTCTTAGTGAATGTATAGAAAAGGGCGCAGAGAGGATAGGATGGTATAAAAAGCGCAGAAAGAAAATAAGAAACGGTGACAAAGTCCGTGGGGTGGGGGCAGCTATTTTGATGCAGGGATCTGGAATACCCAAAATAGATATGGGAGCAGCATACATAAAAATGAACGAGGATGGTTCTTTTAACTTACACATAGGCGCAACTGATATAGGAACAGGGTCAGATACAATTCTGGCTCAGATTGCGGCTGAGGAGATAGGTACAAGGGTTGATAAGATAATTGTTTATTCTTCAGATACGGATTTCACTCCATTTGATGTAGGAGCATATGCCTCAAGTACTACCTATATCTCAGGGGGTGCTGTTTTAAAGTGTGCAAGAAAGATAAAAAAAGAGATTGTCAAAGTGGCAGCAGAGATGTTAAATGTGCCAGAGGATGCTGTGTTTATTGACAATGGTGTGGTATATACAAAGGACAGGACCCAGCATGTATCATTTGAAGATGTAGCTCTCTATTCCATGTATAGCAGAAATCAGCATCAGATACAGGCTGTTGCATCCCACATCGGTTTAGAATCCCCTCCTCCTTTTATGGCACAGTTTGCAGAGGTTGAAGTGGATATTAAAACGGGTAGGATAGAAGTTATAAAATTTGTATCAGCGGTTGATTGTGGACAGCCGATAAATCCTGTCCTGGTTGAAGGGCAGGTTGAAGGGGCCACTGTAAATGGAATTGGATATGCGCTCTGGGAAGATTACATTTTTGATAAGCAGGGAAGATTGATGAACGCCTCTTTCTGGGATTATAAAATACCATCAATAAAGGATGTACCCGAAATTGAGACAATAATATGCAAGTCCTATGAACCCACAGGTCCCATGGGAGCAAAGTCAGTTGCAGAAATTGGCATAAATGGGCCTATTCCTGCCATTGCCAATGCTGTGTATGATGCGATTGGCATAAGGCTAAAAAGCTCACCTTTCACTCCAGAGAAGGTACTTAAGGCAATAAAAGAGCAGGGACTTAAGCTCTGATGAAAATAGGGGCTGTATTGGTAGCTGCAGGGTGCTCTGAGAGAATGGGCAGGCCAAAACTGCTTATGGAAGCAGGCGGGAAGACTGTACTTGAACATACACTCTCAGGTGTGTATGATGTTGCTGATGAAATAGTGGTGGTTACCGGGTGTTATCATGATAAGATGAATGAAATTCTAAAAAACTACAGGAAGGTGAAAGTACATTACAATCCTGATTATAAGAAGGGTATGTTCTCGTCTGTAACAAGAGGGGTTCAGTCTGTCCATGCGCACAGGATTTTCATTATACCAGGTGATTGTCCACTTATAGGAGAGGAAATTTACAGGAGGCTGCTTGATATAGAGGGAGATATAATAGTCCCTGCATACAGGGGTAGAGGTGGACATCCTGTGCTTATTTCAGAAAAGGCAAAGAAAGAGCTTTTAAAAGAATCCGCCGACTCTACCCTCAAGGATTTTATTAAAAAACATGGCGCTTTTTATGTTGAAGTTAACACTGATGTGATTTTAAAGGATGTGGATACACCAGAAGACTTTGAAAACATAAAAGAGAGATTGAAAAAATGAAGGATATATCCAGGCCAGTAAGAAGGTTTGATGCACCTGAAAAGATAGCGGGGGTTGCCCGCTTTGTAGATGACCACCACGAAGAGGGCATGCTCTATGGCCGGATTGTACGTTCTAAGAAAGTGAGAGCCAAAATTAAAGCCGTAAAAATACCCGATTTGCCTGAAGGTTATTATGTTATCAGTGCAAAGGACATTCCGGGCAAAAACAGGATAAAAATGATAGTTGATGACTGGCCTTTTCTTGCAGAGGAAGTTGTAAATTATTTTGGCGAACCTGTTCTTCTTGTAGTGGGTCCTGACAGAGAAAAGGTTTATAAGATTTCAGAAGACATTGAAATTGAATATGAGGATATACCCGCAATTCTGAGCGTAGAGGAGGCTCTTTTGAACAAAAAACCTCCTATCTATGGCGAGAACAACCTATTTGCAGATTACTTTTTTGAAAAAGGAGATGTGGAAAAGGCATTTGGCGAGGCTGATGGGATAATTGAGGAGGAATTCAGAACAGGTTTTCAGGAACACATATATCTTGAACCACAGGGTATGATAGCGAAATATAATAATGGCAGGATAGAGGTTTTTGGGTCTATGCAGTGTCCCTTTTATGTGAAAAATGCACTTGTGCAGGAGTTTGGTTTTGAGCCTGACAGAGTAAGAGTAGTGCAGACCACAACAGGAGGTGGTTTTGGAGGAAAAGAGGAGTATCCTTCTCAGGTGGCAGGAATTGCAGCGCTCGGTGCATATAAAACGGGGAAAACGGTTAAGTTAATATATGACAGGGCAGAAGATGTGGAGTTTACAACAAAAAGGCATCCGTCTCATATAAGAATAAAGGCTGCTATTAAAAATGAAAAGGTAATCGGGATTGAAGTGGATATTGTCCTAAACGCTGGCGCTTATGCAGGTCTATCATCCGTGG
>JALVLE010000309.1 GCA_027033555.1 Caldifarciminota bacterium
ACTATGCACTGATATTGTGGTAAAATATATACAAAAAAGTAAAAAATAAGGAATATAACAGTTCATAGAGACTAAAAGTGTAAGTCCAATAAAGAGTTATACAAAAAGGAAGGGCAATGCGAGAAGCTATAAAAGCAGTAATTGAAGAGCTGAGGAACAACAGCCAAATATATCAATATGATGAGGCTACAACAAAACAGGCTATCATTTTACGGCTTCTTAATATTTTAGGATGGAATGTTTTTGATATTAATGAAGTTAAGCCTGAATATTCTATGACAGGAAAAAGAGTGGACTATGCACTACTAATAAATAGCCAAATAAAGGCATTTATAGAAGTCAAGAAAATTTCGGAAGATTTGGAGGCCCACCAAGAACAGCTTTTAAATTATTCTTTTCAGTCTGGGGTAAAATTAGCCATTTTAACAAATGGACTTGCATGGTGGTTCTATTTACCCTTAAAGGAAGGAAGTTGGGACCAGAGAAAATTTTATGCAGTAGATTTAATTCAGCAGGCCACAGAAGACGTCACTCAAAAATTTATAGACTTTCTGTCAAAGGAAAACATTGTATCAGGCCAAGCTATTTTAACAGCGGAAAAAATATACAAAGGTCGTATTCGCGAAATCGAAATAAGAAAGAATATGCCACGTGCATGGAATAAGCTGGTATCTGAGCCAGATGAATTGCTGGTGGAATTGCTTGGTGAAACTTTAGAAAAGTTATCAGGTTTTAGGCCAGACAACGAATACATTAAAAAATTTTTGAAGAAAAATTTGAATAGATTTATTATCAATGATAGCTTTCCAAAGCCAGCTGCATCACCATCTACCAGTCAATCAGTCACAGCTTCCAGCAAATCGAGAACAATCATAAAATCAAAACAAGTTCATCCAAAAGAATTTCCACCTGACGGAACGCTTTGTAGGTTTGAATATAAAGGGCGTCTTTATGAAGGGATTATCAAGAATGGAGAATTACACGTAAATCATATTGGAGCTTTTTCTTCATTATCTGCAGCTTCCGTAGCTGTGACAAATACAAGCAGAAATGGATGGCGAGACTGGGAGCTAAAACTTCCAAATTCTACCGACTGGATTTTGGCTGATACGTGGAGAAAAAGAAAAAATATTGTATAACAAGCGGGTGCACTTGACCGCTATTCCGCTGCGGCCTTTGGCCTTGCTCCATAGCGGCAAGTGACCTTGGTCGTTGGCCCAATAAACTATGACGGAACAGCACGGTAATCCAATTAAAGAAGTAAAAATAAATAAGGCTCAAGAACTATTGCATTATCTTTCTGCTGAAAGTGAGTTATGGCAAAAAAAATCTCGTCATTTTTGGGTCTTCAGGGGTGTTTCTGACTCTCAATACAAGTTAATTCCAACTGCGTTAAGAGATGGAGTAAGTTTAGGTTATACTTTTGATCCTAAAAAATGTCCTCAGGAAACAAATATTTTACAAATTGAAGCAGAGCTTAAAAGATTACAAGAGTTTTATTGGGAGGTTGACTCGCAAGGCTTAACAGTCCCTGGTAGCCCTAACTTATTGCGAACACCTAAGAATTGGGAAAAAATTCAAAGGTCAATTAAAACTGAAGGCTGGCCTATTGATGATTTTTTACCACTACTAGCTTTAGCCCAACATTATGGAATTCCAACCCGTTTGTTAGACTGGACAGAACATCCGTTAGTTGCCATATATTTTGCAATTAAAAAAGTATTAAAGAGTGACTCGACTAGGAAGTCAAATGATAAAGATAAATTTGTGATTTGGGCATTAGATTTAGATTGGGTAATAAACAAAGCTTTTCCTGGTGGACAAACAAAAAAGTTATCTATTTATGTAGTTACAGCACCGAGGGCATCAAATCCCAATTTGCATGCGCAAAAAGGAATCTTTACAACTGAACATATTACTCCTGAAGAATTAGCCAAAAAAACGAATAAGCAGCCCTTAGATAAAATAGTGATTAAATACTTTCAAAATAATACAGATCAACATAATGAACCAGTAATGATTCGGTTTTTAGTTCCCAATTTTTTAGCCCCTAAATTACTCAGATTATTACATTATGAAAATATTAATGGTGCAACTCTTTATCCTGGATATAACGGCATTGCCAAAGCTTTACAAGAAAGGGAATTGTGGGATAAAAAAGAGCATATTACCTATTGGTTTAGGGGTGGTTTGAAATTAGATATCTAAAATGGCCAACAAACGGGTGCACTTGACCGCCAATCCGCTGCGCTCCATAGCGGCAAGTGAGCTTGGTCGTTAAGCATCAAAAGGCATCATGTAAGGAGTTAGCGATGGGTAAGGGTGACAGAAAGAAAGCCGCCGATGTCTTTAGGGAATCGAATTTTGTTTTCTCACAGAAAGTGAGTTTTGAAGAGGCATTTCCTGAAATTGCAGACATAAAAGTTATTGTTGAAGAAAGTGGCCATGGCGTTCGAGAATGGAATAGAGTCAGGCATTACGGAAAGGATATTGGAGAATATATCGATTGCAGTAATCCTCTTTGTTATAACGGAGGATTTTCTTTAGGCAGTATTCTAAGAGAGATGGTCAGAAAACGGGAAACACACAGAGAAGAGACTGCTATATGCCAAGGTTACGAAGGCTCTCCTAAAGGAAGAAGAAGGTATCGAGATTGCATGAACTTTTTCAGAATAACTGTAGATATTCAATATCAGCCCAATGAAGATTATGATGAAGATGCTTAACACATATGAGCCGATAAAAGTCAAGTAGATAAAAAAAATTTTATGGGGGCAAATATTCATTATTTTTCCTCTATTTTTTAGGATAAACAAAGGCAGTAGGAAAAGTACACCTTTTAAAAGATGAGCAATTTTATAAGAATCAATTTTATAATTTTTAGCTTTAGCTCCGTGAATAGCTTTCATGTACAGAGCATGTCCAAGGACAAATGTTATATTATGGTCATCACAGAAATCAGAAATCCAATACCATGCAAACATGCATTCTACAGCAATGACAAGGTTGTCATTAAATGGAGTAATAG
>JALVLE010000310.1 GCA_027033555.1 Caldifarciminota bacterium
AGGACTGTATAGACTCCATCCCTCCAGGGTGGACTCTTGTGGATAATAATGGTGATTCTCATTATTTTGCAGCAGAAAGCAATAGCTCTTATGCCCATAGTGGTAACTGGTACATCAGATATAAGGCCCAGGATGCAGATTCTACAGGGGATGACTGGGCTATATCAGATTCCTTTTATCTTCAGGGCAATATGGAAGACACCCTTGTTTTCTATTACAGAGCCAGAAGCAGCAGTCATCGTGAGAGGTTGCAGGTCTATCTTATGCGTGGTATTACCCCTTATGACACTGTAATGATGCTATTCCAGAAAAATAATATAACAAATACCTCATACAGAGGAGAAGAAATTATATTCAGACCTCCTGCCTCTGGATATTATAGAATAGGTTTTTATTCAAATTCCAGGCCTGATCCTGAAGGATGGGAGATCATTGTGGATGATGTAAGCGTATTGCAGGCTGATTCCTCTGGAAGTTCTCTTGGAAATAATCTTGCTATAGATGCTGTTTATCCCTTTCTCACTGGCTGGAGGCTAGACAGGGTGGTGGATACTGTAGATACGTTTACAATAGTGGTGAAAAACTATGGAATTCATAGGTTTGGGCCAGTAAGTATAAAATATAAAATTGATTCTGCGGGTGTAAACATTGTTCCTGAAACGCAAATAGCGGTGGATACCATAGATGGCGGCGAAACTAAAGTCTATACATTTTCCTTTTCTCCCTTAGTTAATCACATGGTGGAATATGATATTTATGTTTTCCACGATAAATACAATGATTCTCAAAACCAGTATAGAAAGGATGATACCTTTCATATGCATTTTATTGTAGAAGGACATCAGGGAAAGGATGCTTACGGATGGGTATTCCGGGACTCACGGTCTATATTAGGAAATCCCGGGGTAAGCTGGATAGAGTTGAGAGGCGATCCTCTTGCCATGGATTTGAGTCTTAGCGATGATGGTGATAGCACCGTTAACCTTGCAGCTCCTATAAGATATTATGGTTCTGTTTACGAAAAGGTAAAAGTAAATGCCAATGGTATAATGATTTTCTCGGGTGGTCCTTCGTATAGTTATAACAATGATTCTATCCCTTCTTCTACAGCTGGGATTTCTATCATGCCCTTTTGGGATGACCTTGACCCAAGTAGTGGTGGAGCAGTGTATTACCGGACAATTGATGATACCCTTACTGTCGTTGAATGGTACCAGGTACCTCGCTTTGGTGTAACCTCCAATACTTTTACCTTTGAGGTGCAGATACAATCTAATCAGGAGAGTAATGGAATATACGATAACATCACTTTTCTTTATTATAATATGGAATATGATGAGGATAATATGGATGCCACTATTGGAATACAGGGACCAAGTGGCACAGGATACGTATATTATACATACAATGAGCAGCCATATGTTCCTAATTGGAAGAATTCAAAAGGCATTTTTGTTATAAAATTCTATGCTCCTGAGGCTCTCGGAATAAATGCCAAAATAGCCTATGATTTCCTTGGAAAAGCAAGGACTATTTTTGCCTTACATAATATGGTAAAGGTAGCGGAATATAATCCAGATAAAGTGTTTGTGTTTAATATATCCGGGCAAAGAGTGCCTGTGAGGAAGATGTTCAAAAATGGAAAATTCTTTATTGATTTTTCAGGTTTAAAAAATGGAATATATTACATTATGCTGCATAATAATGAAGGAAAGGAGAGGTTAAAGGTCTTAAACCTTAAATAGGAGTTTTTCAGGATGAAGGTCATAGATTATAAAAAAGTAGAAGAGATGCCTGTTGATATGGAGGGGGCTAAAGATGTGTTTATCAGATGGCTTGTAACAAAGGAAGATGGAGCCCCCAATTTTGCCATGAGACTTTTCCGTGTTTTGCCTGGTGGCCATACCCCTTACCATAGTCATCCGTACGAGCATGAGGTATTTGTTCTTGAGGGAAAAGGGAAACTTGTGTTTGAAGATAAGGAATACGAACTTAAAAGTGGCACTGTGGTGTATATTGATCCCGATAAAAGGCATCAATTTGTAAACACATCTCATAATGAGGAGTTGAAGTTTATCTGTGTCATACCTTATAAATGAAGTGGCATGGATTTAGTGGCGGTAAAACAAACAAGGAGGGTCTATGCTTAAAAAAATGTGGCCCGTGGTGCTGCTTGTTGCAGGTATGCTTCAAGCAGCACAGTCAGATGTGGTCGTAGTAAGTGATGTTGGAGGAATATATCCTCCAGGGCAGACGGCTGCAAAGGATGGTGATTCGGTGAGAATAAAAGCAGTAGTTACACCTATCCGTGCCGATTCTGTATGGGCGGCGGCAAGATCAATAGTGGATACAACTCGTTTTTTAGGGAATCCCAATGATATTCCGTTATATGATGACGGTAAGCATGATGATGGACTTGCAAATGATGGTATTTATGCAACCGATTGGATTCCAGTAGCTGGAAGAACTGCATATAATAGAGTTACTGTATATGCATTAGAAGATACATTCTGGAATTATGCAGTGGGTGTTATTGGTATAGATAATTTTTCTCCTTTTATTGGGCGCACTGAAGTAGTATACCCCAATGGACAGACGGCTGCCAAGAATGGCGATCAAGTAAGGGTAAGAACATATATGGATGATGTATCATCATATGTTGATATATCTTTAATGATAGATAATTCGGGATCTATGGCTGATACTGCAACTGGTGATACAATTAGTAAGCTTGAGGCAGCTCAACTTGCAGCAGATACTTTTCTTACGCAGCTTGCTGATTCAGATAGGGCGGATTTATGGACATTTTATGGAGGTACATTTAGTAGAACGAGTGAAGAGACTTTGAAGGTAGCATTGACTTATAATAAGCAAGAAGTGATAGATTCCATAAATGCCCTTGTTGCCGATCAGTGGACACCTCTCTATGATGCTACAGTTGAGGCAGTCATGTATGTGGATTCTCTTTCTAATAGAATAGCGGCTGCGATAATTTTAACAGATGGCATAGATGCAG
>JALVLE010000311.1 GCA_027033555.1 Caldifarciminota bacterium
GCAGAGAGCCATGTTTGCTGCTACAGGGGCATACAGCATACCCAATGTTAGAGTTATGGGGAAGGCTGTTGCCACAAATATTGTTCCAATGGGTGCTTTTCGTGGTTTTGGTGCTCCTCAGTCCATTTTTGCAATTGAAACGTTTATGAATCATGTTGCCAAAAAACTTGAAAAGGACCCTGTTAAATTTAAACTGTCTCACAGGTACAAAAAGGGTGATACCACAGCAACAGGTGGGCTTTTGAGAAATGAAGTAAAATTGCCTGAGATTGTTGAAAGGGTTCTTACCATGTCTGACTATTACAGTAAAAAGAAGATCAAAAAAAGTGGCGATAAATTGTATGGCATAGGGTTTTCCATGTTCCTTCATGGGTGTGGATTTACAGGTAATGGTGAACAGATATTAAAGAGCGTTGCGCGACTGAAAAAGAGAAAAGATAACAAAGTTGAAATTCTCATTTCAAATGTTGAAATGGGGCAGGGACCACAGACCACTCTTAGGAAGGTGGTTGCAGAGGTGCTTGATATTCCATATGAAGATGTGATATACGACAATCCTGACACGGATAAAGTACCTGATACAGGACCTACCGTAGCATCAAGAACAGCCATGATAGTGGGTGGTCTTCTTTACCGTGCTGCCCGAGAACTCAAGGAAAAGTGGGCAGATGGTGAGGAAATAATCGTAGAAAAGAAGTACAGACATCCTGAGTACATAAAATGGAATCAGGAGAAGTTTAAAGGTGATGCTTATCCAGAGTATTCATGGGGAGCGAATGTGATAGAGGTTGAAGTTGACCCAATCACCTATGAAATTGACGTGAAAAAGGCTTATGCTGTTTTTGACCTTGGAACGCCGCTTGATAGAAGAATCATAGAGGGGCAAATACACGGTGGTATGTTGCAGGGAATAGGTTATGCCACTTTAGAAGTAATGGAACTGAAAGATGGCAGGTTTATGCAGAGGACAATAACAGATTACATAATACCAACAGCTCTGGATGCGCCTTTGTTTGAAACAGATCTCGTATCACAGCCCTATGAGTATGGTCCATTTGGTGCAAAATGTGCGGGTGAATTGACATTTGTAGGTGCTGCACCTGCTGTTTGTGCAGCCGTGGAGGATGCTCTTGGAGTGGACCTTCACGAAATTCCAATAAGACCGGAGAAATTGTTGACAATAATGGAGAAAAAAGATGAAGGTGGAGTTTAAACTGAATGGTAAAAAGGTTAATGTAGATGCGGATCCCGCATCCAGATTGCTGGATGTGTTGAGAGAGAAATTTGGACTTACGGGGGTAAAAGAAGGATGCGGAGAAGGGGAATGTGGTGCCTGTGCTGTGTTGCTTGACGGTAGGCTCGTGCACTCCTGTCTTGTTCCTCTTGCAAATGTTATTGGGAAAGAAGTAATTACAATTGAAGGGTTGAAGAATACGAAGGAATACAAAATAATAGAAGAGGCATTGCTGGATGCAGGTTCAGTCCAGTGTGGTTTTTGTACACCGGGGTTTGTGATGGCAATATATGCGCTTTTAAAGAGTAATCCGCAACCAGATGATGAGGAGATAAGGAAAGGTATATCAGGCAATCTGTGCAGGTGTACAGGTTATCAAATGATTATAGATGGTGTCAAGCTTGCCGCAAAAAGAGGAGAGAGATTATGGAAGGCGTAGTTCCAGGAAACCTTGATGAAGCCCTTTCTTTGATGTCAAGCAAAAAGTATATCCCTGTTGCAGGTGGCACAGACCTGATGGTGAGATACAAAAGATGGAAAAATCTTGTACCCTCTTTCCCTGCAGTTCCTTTATTTATCTCAAATCTCCGTGAATTAAGGGGGATATACAAAAAAGAAGATTTTGTTATAATTAGAGCTGCAACTCCTCTTTCTGAGATAGAAGCTAATGAGGAAATTCCAGCAATTCTCAGAGAAGCGGTGAGTCTGATGGCAGCGCCCGGCATAAGAAACATGGGTACAATTGGTGGAAACATAGGGAATGCATCCCCAGCAGGAGACACATTACCGCCATTATATGTACTTGATGCAGATGTGGTGCTGCTTTCAGAGAAAGAAGAGAGGGTTATGAAAATTTATGAGTTTATAAAAGGTCCAGGTAAAACTGCTCGTAAAGATGATGAAATAATATATGAAATAAAGTTTAAAGTCCCTGAGATTACGCATTACTATTACAGAAAGGTTGGGACGAGGAAGGCAAATGCGCTGTCAAAACTTTCTTTTGCAGGGATTGCCAAAGTTGAAAAGGATGTAATAAAGGATTTTCGGATAGCTTTTGGGGCTGTAGCTCCCACGCCTGTTAGGGTAATGGAGATTGAAAAAAAGGTTATTGGAAATAAAATAAAAAACCTGGATAAAAGCTTCATAGAAAACATTAAAAAGGAATTTGAAAACCACATAAAGCCCATTGATGATCAGCGATCTACACAATATTACAGAAAAAAAGTTTCCTTGCGATTACTGGAGGTGTTTTTAAGAAGCCTGTGAGCTTGTTTTTTATCTTCTAAGGCGTTCTATTTCTTCACTTAACAGGGCTTTTTGTGGGTCTTGTACCCTTGCCATTGCATCCTGTAGTATTCGCATGGCTTCCTGTTTTTTGCCCTGTATTTTGAATTTCCTTGCAAGTTCTATTGCAACATGTACAAGCTTATCAAAAAGACCGGAAGACGCAGCTTCATGATAGGCAATACCAAGATATTTAATCCCTTTATCACCTTTATGCATTTTTGAAAGTTCCAGGTATGCGTCTACTTTGAGAGATGGGTTGTTTAAACTCTCTGCCTTATCAACGGCCTGCACAAAGTAAGCTATGGCCTGTGGTGTATTTCCGGCTTTACGGGCGATTCTTCCAAGAGCGAGGAGTGTCTTGTAAATTCCCAGTACGTCGCCAATTTCCCCAAATAGTGAGAGGGCAATGCCAGCCTCTTTTTTTGCTTTATTAAGTTTTCCCTCTTGCATATAGATATATGCCAGCTGGAGATGCCCACGGGCCTCATATTGAAG
>JALVLE010000312.1 GCA_027033555.1 Caldifarciminota bacterium
TTGTCTCGTATTATTTTGTAAAGCTGGGATACCGTAAGGCCTGGATTCTTTTGAAGAATTAGTGCTGCAAGCCCAGCCACATGGGAAGCTGCAGAGGAAGTACCTCCAAAATCACTTATATAGCTTCTACCTGGGTAAGCAGCTATAACCGGGTCAGCAGGTGCTACTACATCCGGCTTATGCAAATCCCAATCCGGGACAAACCAGTAAGAAGGGTCATTCCATGGATTCTGATCAGGCGCTCCTCCTCTTGCGCTATAAGAAAGAATATGGTCGTACTCATCGGTTGCCCCCACACTGAGAACCGTAGGATATGTACCTGGAATACTCTGGGAATAGGGAGACGAGGAATTATCCCCAGCAGCGAAAACACCCAAAATACCAAGGTTTTTCCAGGTCAAACAATCCGTCCAGAATTCAGTACTATCCCATTTTTCAATGCCCCAGGGATTGACTACAATGCGTGGCCTTAAGGAATCGGGAAGATTGGCAATCCAGGAAAACCCATCATGAATGTCCGAAAGCGCGGCATTTCCATCTGAATCAATTATAGCAACCACAATCAACTTTGCAGAGGGAGCTACACCTATCCCATAATCCCCCACCATAATACTTGAACAAGCGGTTCCCTCTATTGCATGGTCCTCTGGGGTACTCATACCGTAAACCTCATCATCCCATGCGACTATACCTCTCCACTTCTTACGGAGCGCAGGATGCTTAACATCACACCCGCTCCCCATAATTCCAATAGTGACACCTTTGCCAGTATAACCCATCTTCCACGCCATATGTGCATTCATTATCTTTTTGTCCCATGGAACTTCCAGAGAACCTGAAGGATAAGCAGCTTTGGCGTAATCTTTTGATTTTGAAAGCTTCACTTTGTGATCATCTATTATGTACTCTATATCATCTCTTTTTACAAGTTCTTCTATAAGCCACTTGGGAAGGTCTGCAACAAAACCGTTAAACACCCAATACTTTTTTAATACTCTTGCCTCAGGAGATGTCCTTTTTATGTATTCAATTACAGGTTCCTGGGTAAGCCTTACGTACTCCTTAAGATACGCTTTTTTACCTTCATAATCTGTTTCTTTAAAGGAGGAAAGTACAGGGTAGCCCCTTACATGTACAATTACCCTTATAACATCTGAGCTCTTTTTGCCTTTCAGAACATTCATGAGATGGGCATGTAAATACCCTGCCTTAAGTCTTAAAGGCACAAACAGTAAAATCAATAGAAAAATTCTCCATTTCTTCATTTTATCGCCCCCTTATTCATTAGAAATTTCTTTCTGAACTTCATAAATTTCCTGTATGCCTCAAGCTCTGCCTGATACTCTTTATGTGTACCGGCTTTCTTTACAAGCTCAAGTCGCATCCTTCTTATATTGTCTTCCATCCTCAGTTTTGCCATCTGAATATTCTTAACCTCTCCTTTTCTAATGCTCTGCTGCGTCTTTTTCCACTCCTCAAGGGTCTTAAGGCTGGCAAGGATTTCAGCATAAGAAACATTCACCCTACTAAAAGCCTGCTCCTTCTTGCTTAATTTCCCTTTTTTTGCACGTTTTTTTCTTATATTATCCTTTATACTGAGGTGCTTTCTTATATCCTCCTCTTTTACATTACGTAAATAAAAGAAAGAGGGTTTTATAGAAGAGTTATATGGCTTTAAGCTTACATTCTTTCTGCTGGGTGCCTTTTCAAAAGTAGAACGTCCAGCAACATTGGTAAGCTTTGTTATGGGTGTTATACAGACCAATAGCCATAATAACAAATTTTGCATACACATCACCCCCCCATCTTTAACAATTAATTAGTTAAATTTTCTCTTTATAACAGGATCAGGTTCATAATCCTCTTCCATCAAAGTAATTTGTTTTGCCTTATATCCTGTGATACATCTTTCCTTTTTATCATAAAAGATTGAGAGTTCCATAGCCGAGGAAAAATATCTATACTGCCTGAGCAGTACAGTATGCGTATAATAATTTTCATACGGCTCTCTCATTCCATACCCCATAAATCCACCAAATATAAAATCTATGCCATTTACACTATCAGCCAGCGTTTTTTCCCTGCTCACTCCCATAGCAGAAAGAAGCACAACAATATCAACACCCTTTTTCCTTAACAATTTCACCATTTGCCGCGCAGTGGGAATCTCTCTCTTAAACAATATGTTTTTTATCCACCAATCGTTTGCAAACAGCGGCATTTTTTCTGTGGTAAGCCCAAAGACGCCTATCTTGATCCCTTTTATATTAAAAATTTTAAAGGGTATAATGCCTTCAAAATACTGTGTTGTGTCCCCCTTTTTAACCACATTGGCACCAAGTAAAGTAACTCCATGCTTTTTTAAATACAAGATACCTTCTCCGCCCTTAAAAAACTCTCTCCACCCCGGCACCATGGCATTATATCCCATAAGCTTATAGAATTCAGCTGTTTTTTCTATATCTACATCCTGCCCGGAAACATACCCACCTGTCATATTTCCTGTGTCAAAGAGCAACAAATCCGGAAATTTCTTCCTTTCCTTTTTAAGATAAGTGTAAAATGAGGCAGCTCCACCAAGAGGAGGTGGAAAAACTGGATTAATAAAAGTGGCACCTTTTTCACCGAACTGCCCGATAATATCGTTTGTAAAAACTATCTTTACCGTGTCAATTGAGGTAACAAATATAAAGAGCAATATATTTGATAGCATTTTTTCCTCCTAATTTGTTCTATACCAGGAAGGTAATTTATTTGGAGAATGTTTTTTAATAATATCAAAATACTTCTTAAAATACTCAACGAGGCCTTCTGAAATTACAAGAACGTTACCCTCATCATTCCATTCAAATGCCGGTAGCGTCCAGTTGGTAGACCCAAACAAAACGTATCTGTCATCCACAATAATCAACTTTGCATGTGTTGTTACATCATAAGAATCAAAATGTGCATTTATTCCATAAGGCTTTAAAATATCCATAAACTGCTCTTTATTTTGGA
>JALVLE010000313.1 GCA_027033555.1 Caldifarciminota bacterium
CAGGCATATGCACAAACTGATACTTTTTCAAAAGATAACTGAATACCACTCCAAATAATGCCCCTGTTGTAACTCCCACAGAACCAATGATAAAACCGATGCTTACGAAAATTCTCCTTATCTGGCTACGCCTGTATCCTATTGCAAGGAGTATTCCAATCTCCTGAGTCTTTTCAAGCACAAGCATCATCAATGTGGTAATAATGCCAAAGGATGCCACAACTACTATGAGAGAAAGAATGATGAAAAGCGTTATCTTTTCAAGTCTGAGAGCATAAAAAAGGCTTTTATTCATGTCCATCCAGGTGGTAGTGGTGAAGGGATACCCTAATTTTTTATCTATGAGTCTGGCTATGGCAGGGGCTTTTTCCGGGTCTTTTAGTTTAATTTCAATCCCTGAAACACCCGAATGTCCCTGAATTTTTTCAGCATCCTGCAAAGGAGTAAAGATAAAAGAGGTATTATAATCGTACATTCCTGCATCAAAGACCCCCTCCACCACAAGGTCTATTGATTTTAACACCATGCCAAAGGGTGTTTTTCTGGCAGAATTGGGGACATAAAAACGAAGGGTATCCCCGGGTTTTGCCCTCATCATTGCTGCCAAATTAACACCAATAATACAGGTTTTGTCCTTTAAAAGCCCATCTCCCATTGTAAAAGACGTATCAATAATTTCAGGTAATTTTTTTACCCCTTTCAATACGACTCCATCTGTATAATCACCTTTTACAACAATAGTTTTTGTGAGAATGTAAGGCTGAGCCTCCTCAACTCCTTTAATGGAACTGAGAACCTGGAGTACAGTGTCATATTTCTCTATTGGATGGTCAAAAAATTTTGTCACCATAATATGGGGAGAGAGGCCTATAATTCTGTTTTTAAGCTCCTCCTGGAAACCTGTCATCACAGCAATTACGATTATAAGAGCTGCAACTCCAATAAAAACGCCAAGAAAAGAAAAAAACAGCAAGAAGGAGAGGAATCCCCTTCTTGCTGCCTTTAAATACTGCTTAACAATGAATTTTTCTTCTCTTCTCAATCTTCCTCTCTGGGACGAAGCTGAGGAAATAGAATAACGTCCCGTATGGAATGCTGATTGGCAAGTAGCATAACTATTCTATCTATACCAAACCCAATGCCACCTGCAGGTGGCATTCCATATTCCAGCGCGTTGATAAAATCTTTATCTATTTCAGGTGGAATCTCGGTGTTGCCCTCCTCTCTTAACTTTAATTGTTCTTCAAATCGTTTTTTCTGGTCAATCGGATCATTGAGCTCACTGAAGGCATTTGCTATTTCCATACCCACCACGAAAAGCTCAAATCGTTCCACCCTATCATTTTTTTCTCTGTGTGCTTTTGCAAGAGGAGAAATAGCCTTTGGGTGGTCCAGAACAAATGTGGGGTCTTTTATTTCATCCCCGATGAGCTTGTCAAATAATTTGTCAATAAGCCTCCACCTGTCAAGTTTATTCCATCCTGGAAGCTCCTCTTCCCTTGCCTTCTGTCTTATTGTATCGGTATCAGCATGCAATACATCAAACCCGGCCTTTTTAGAGAGCTCGTCTATGTAATTTATTCTCTTAAATGGCGGTGTAAAATCTATTTTTTCGCCCTGATATTCTATAATGTAACTTCCGGAAACCTCCTTTATCAAAAAAGATAGCATCTCTTCTGCGAGTTTCATCATATCGTTATAGTCCCAGTATGCCGCATAGGCTTCAAGGGCAAGAAATTCGGGATAATGCAATCTATCAATACCCTCATTTCTAAAGTCCTTTGAAAATTCATAAACTTTTTCGTAACCACCCACAAGGAGGCGTTTTAAATACAGCTCATCTGATATTCGGAGATATAGGTCTGTACGAAGTGCATTGGCATGTGTTTTAAAGGGCTTTGCATGAGCTCCTCCATAGACCGGCTGGAGTATAGGGGTTTCAAATTCATAAAAGCCTTTTTCATTCAGGAATTTTCTTATTAAATAGATTATTCTCGTGCGTTTTTTGAAAATATTTCTTGCTTCAAGTGAGTCTATCAGATGAAGATAACGTGATCTGTAAATCAACTCCTTGTCCTGCAAACCATGCCATTTTTCTGGTAACTGTCTTAACCCTTTTGCAAGGAAATAGAGTTCTTTAACAAGAATGGTAGGTTCCCCTGTCTTCGTTCTAATGAGCGTCCCTTTAACTCCAACAAAATCACCTATATCACAATATTTTTTGAAAAATTTGAGAGCATCAAGTTCTGTTCCTACCACTTTCGCCTTATTCTTTTCAATAGCTATTTGGAGATCTCCTGACTCATCTCGCAAGTGAGCAAAAATTAGTTTTCCAAATACTCTCTTTAAGACGATTCTGCCGGCAAAGGAAAATTCCTTTCCCAGCAGATCATCAGTATTGGTCTTTAAATAAATTGAATCTACATTTTTTTCAAACCTGTATGGGTAAGGATTTATACCAAGCTCAACGAGTTCTTTCAGCTTTTCCTTTCTTACTGTGTACTCATCTTTTTTTCCATTGTTCATCTTTTGCCTTTTCCTCCCTTGTCTTCTTTTCAAGAGTGTCTTTGAATTCTTTGAGCTTGGCTTCAAGCTCTTTTAGTTCATTTACAAGTTTTTCCATTTCTTCTGTTTTCTCAAGTTTTTTACCCTCTTTTATTTGCTCATATACCATACTACCAATTTTTGCAAGCCTCTCGGTCATGCTTCTTTCAATTTTCATTATTTCAATTTTCACAGCTGCTACTGCTGCCTGTTCCTGGGTTTTCTCTGCTGCTTCCTTTGCAAGCTCCAGTGCCTTTTCGGATATTTTGTCAAAACTTGCCTTTAATTTTTCCCATATATCTGCCATGTTTCACCTCCTGTTTGTATTTAAATGATAAAGTGGAAAAAGTGTATGGTAAATAAAATATTTATTTGCCATTCGCAGAGTTTGGTCTATACTAAAAGCAAAGGAGTCTTATGCTATGAAAATATGTCTTG
>JALVLE010000314.1 GCA_027033555.1 Caldifarciminota bacterium
CTGTGTTTTCAATAATGAAACAATATGGGGGCGTTGCTTTTGCAGTGTATGAAAAAGGCAATAAAGAAGCGTTTAAGCAGGTAAATGAATTGCAAAAACAGGGTAGAATCCATGCATTTGGAGAGGCAGACTATCGCGAGAACTCCCAGATTTATATGTTAATTATGCATTATGTGGAAGAAATCGCTGAAAAAATAGTAAAAAAGCAACAGGATATGTTAAAAGAACGCGTGGGGAAACCCCCACGCCATTTGTGATTTTTTTATTCTTCTTCTATTAATGAAGTAAACTCGTCGTGGTGTTCCTCTTCCTCTGCCAGAATCTTTCTAAATAACCTATGTGTTGTTTCGTCACCTTCCTCTCTGGCCACCTTTATAATTTCTTTATAGAGTTCAATTGCCTCTTCTTCTGCTTTTATGTCCAGTTTAATCATTTCTTCAAGATTTTTCCCAACCATTATTGGGGTGGGCTGTGTGGTGGGGTTTCCACCAAGATATGACAGTCTTTCCGCTATTTCTTCTGCATGTTTCATTTCAGTAATGGCGATCTCTTTAAAAAGGTCTTTTACCATATGTCCTTTTATTCCTTTTACCAGGATATGCTGCCACATGTACTGTATGGATACCTGTATTTCCCTTGCAACAGCCTTGTTCAATAATTCTTTCAGTCTTTCACTTGCCATTTAGTACCTCCTTTTTCGTTTGTAATAATTCTAAACCATTCTCCGGGGATAGGCAATTTATTTAATTGTTTAAACAAGTATTAGGGTTTATAATTACATACAAAAAGGAGGCATATATGAAGAAATGGCTTGTTATTGTAGCATTTCTGTTCAATGTAAAACTCTTTGCACATCAAATAATTGTGGATGGCGATCCCTCCGACTGGATAGGTACAAATGTGGGAATAAGTGACACCGGGTATATTGATGCAGGTGAGGCCATCTGGCTGGATGCAAGAGGTGACGACACAGGAGATGGTGGAGATGCTCCAGATGCACCGGATAACCCTGCTGGTTATTCATATCCTACAGATACCTCTTTTACTGCAGGGGAGGCAGATATAATTCAGGCCCGCCTAACAGGGGCTGCCCCATATTTTTATTTCCTTATACAGCTTGATTCCTTTAAGTCTGTTTATTATCCCATGATTGTGATCATGATGGACGTGGACAGGGTATATGGAAGTGGGAACATATGGATTCCACAAAATGCTGATTGCCAGGTTGATTCCCAGATAGCATGGGAGTATGCAATAGTGATTGGAGACGGTGGCATTAGGGTATTTAATACAAATTGGGAAGACCTCGCAGATTCGGTAGAGGCACAGGTGGTATTTAATCCTGCAAATGGCTATATTGAGGGTTCCATTAATGCGTTGAAGCTTGATTCCACTCTCTTGGACACCATGGTAACATTTATCATGGTGGCTGGTCTCAATGAATTTGGTAATTTCAAGGAAGTAGATGATACAGCCACTCAGTGGTATGGTGGAGGTGGACTTGGCGAAAATGGAGAAACAGATAGCATATTCTGGATAGAGCCAGATATATATGATCTTGCTTTTATAAGGACAGATGAACAACCAGCTGAACTTAACAATTACATAGCAAATGATACTGTTTTAAAACCAGCCGTAATCAGGGCCTCTGCGACACTTCCGATGTATGCTATCACTTCTGTTGAAGAAACAGTAAGAAAAGATGCGGGGAAAGGTTTGCCCGTGTTATTTGCGAAAAAGGGGGTGGTGGAGCTTGGAGTTAAGGCTGTTTCAGTGATCCTCTATCTGAAAAATGGTGCCAAGATTGCTGAATATACCAATACGAGCAGGCTTAATATTGCCTCTTTTAATTATCCCATTTTGTTTGCACGAGTCAGAACTGAAAAAGGGAGCAAAATATACAAGATTATTAATAGCAAATAGTTTTTTCAATGAGGGAAAGCCTGAAAGAACAAATTGGGTCCTATATTTATATAGGACCCTTTCTGTTTATCTTTGTTCTTTTTATAGGCTTTCCCTTCTTGTATGCTTTTTTCCTTTCCTTTCATAGAGTTACTACCCTGCAGGATGTGTTTGGAGGGCTTAAATTTGTAGGCTTTAAAAATTACATCTTTATACTTAAAGACCCACGTTTTCATTGGGCGCTTATTGTTACAGGTTATTATGCTATATTACTTATACCCATGAACATTGCTTTTTCTCTTCTCCTTGCTTCACTCATGAGAATTCCCTTTAAATTAAATTCTCTTATGAGAACAGGGTTTTTCCTTCCATTCGTTCTTGATGCATTTGTTGTGGGTATCGTTTGGACCTTTCTCCTTTCTGGGAGGTTTGGAGTTATTACCAATTTATTACGTCCACTTATCAGTGAGACATTATACAGACAGGGATTTCTTGGTACCCCTTCCACTGTAATGCCATCTATAGCAACAGCTATGGTTTTAAAAGGTGGGGGATTTGGTATGATTCTATATCTTGCGGCTATGCAAAATATTCCGAAAGAAATTTACGAAGCCGCAGATATAGATGGTGCTTCGGGTTTTAAGCGGTTCTTTTATATCACTTTCCCTCTTCTTAAGCCTGTTACCACTTTTATGGTTATAACTGGTCTTATAGGGGCAATATCAGCGTTTGCAGAATTCTATGCGATGACCGGGGGTGGGCCCACGGTGTATCATTTCGGGATGCCTCAGGGTATGACGAAGGTCACAGGATTGTATCTCTTTGATTTTATTCAATCTTTACAGCTTGGTAAGGCAGCGGCTCTGGCTTTTATCTTGCTTGTAATAACACTAACAATTTCGCTTTTGTATGCAAGATTGCAGAGGAAATAAGGTGAAAAAAACTATAGCCTTTCTAATTGCGCTTGGACTTTTGATTATTGTATTGTTCCCCTTTATCTGGATGCTTTATACTGCTTTTAAACCCCCTGGCACAGGGCTTATATTTTCTCTTAGAACAGGTTTTACTCTTGAGAAT
>JALVLE010000315.1:0-975 GCA_027033555.1 Caldifarciminota bacterium
CATGAATGCATTGAGTAACTCCTCTAAAATGGATAGTATCGTTATATTCTCCCCTCGCTGCATCCTCTCAAGATAATGATTTGCCAGGGCTTTTATATGTTCTTTGACAGGCGTTTCTTCTGCCTTCCTCCTCCTCATTCCTTTCCCTCCTTTTTGGTTTTTATAATCAACCTCTTTTTGTTGCATCCTTTATTATACCACGCTTTACACAATTTTTCCTTATACCCCCTTTTAAGCTGTTTGTTGGCAGTTGTAATTCTTTCTGAGTTGCTTTAATCTAAATAGGCAAAAGGGGAAGAATAATGAAGATTTTGGATGTGCTTAGAAAAGAGCATATAAAGCTTGGACTTGAAGCTACAAATAAATCAGATGTGATTAATGAACTTTTAGCATTGTTAAAAGAGATACCACCAGATAAAAAGGAAGTTATAAAGAAGGAGATTATGGAAAGGGAGGCAATAAAATCTACCGGGATAGGGCACGGGATAGCTATACCACATACTGAAACAGAAACAGTAGAGGGGATTCATGTGGCATTTGGAATAAGCAAGAAGGGTGTTGATTTTCTTTCGCTTGATGGAGATCCTGTGCATGTTTTCATTCTTGTAATTGCTAACAAAACTTTAAATTTAAAATATTTAAGTCTTCTTGCTCATATAGTGAGAATACTGAGTAAAAAAGAGATACGAGAAAGGTTGCTTAAAGCCCGAAGTAAGAACGAGATTGTAAACATATTAAAAGAGGTGGATTAATGTACTTACATATTTTTATTCTTGAAAAAGAAGAGTATCTTGATGAGTTATTAGAAGCTATGATTGAGGCAGAGATTGAAGGGATATCAATAATAGATGCCACTGGAGCAAAGAAAGTACTTGCCGAAGACATTCCTATATTCGCAGGTATTATTAACGCTATGCATGGTGAAAGGGGAAAACATAAAATAATAATTGGAATTTCACAGGAGGATTTTAGAAA
>JALVLE010000315.1:985-8570 GCA_027033555.1 Caldifarciminota bacterium
ATTGTGCTCTTTTAGAGTGGAGCAGAGTATTTGAGGTTGTTTTCTCTCTTAATACTTGTTTTTTTTGCCTCATTTTTGAGCTTTAAAGGTAAAAAATATATATATTCACAGCTCGTTTTTTTACTTGCAGGTCTGGTTTTAGGCTTTTTTGTGAAAGGATTAGAAAAAGATGTTTACACTTTCTTTGAACTCTCTTTGCTTGGTTTCTTTGGACTTTTATATGGAATGAGTGTTGATGTATTTAAAGTTATAAAAACCTCTCCCGAGTCAGTAAAGAAGGGAGTAATAGAAGTATTGGCAGGCATGATATTGATTTTGGTGTTATTTGCGGTGTTTCATGCCAGATTATTGCTTCGGGAAAGACTGGCTATCACGGCATTTATTTTAGTAGGGGCGTCTCCATATTTTTTTAAAGATGTGTCAAGAGATGTGATTGTTGCATCATTTCTGATCCCTGGAATAGTTGCTTTAGTTGCCGGTTTTTGGCATTTTAGTTTGTTGAAATTTTTTATTCTGATGATAGTTCTTCCGGTTCTTGCTTATATTATACGGCTTTCTTTTTATATGAATGGCGATTTTATAATGTCACTAAGCACTGTAGTGGGAGCAGCTGTGATTGTACCATATATAGCCATCAAATATCATGAAAGCCCGTTTTTTTATACGTTTTTGCTTGGCATTTTTGTTAATATACTGACAGGCGGCAGAATTGTGGATTTTATTTACAAGTTGAAAGATGAAGAAAAAATGTTCTTTCTTGTTTTTTTGTTTCTGGTAGGAATGTTTACGAGAATTACCTTTATTGCGGCTTTCTATGGTTTTATTGTGTATTTAATTAAGGTTATGTTCAAAGCTGGAATTACAAAGTTTTTATATGGGGGTAAAGGTTTGTTTTATTATATCTCTCAAGGTGCACCAGGATTGGTTATAATGATAGATTTATTGGGGCCCGGAAAATTATTAACAGGAGTGGGAGCAATACTTATCATGGCTTATTTGTTTAATCTACTGGTAATTGCAGGTGTTTACTTCAGAGAGAGGTATTGATGGTTGTGCTTTTACCACTTGTTTTCGGTTTGTATTATATAGCAGGAGGTGAAGCATCTGCATTCATCGGGGTAACATTATTACTTGTGCCGTTTGCCAGGGAGTTTTTGAAAAAAGGGGTTCCCACACCTCTATTTTATTTAATTAGCGGTTTTGTTATGGGACTGATTTATAGGAATGCCGAGTTACCTCTTGTAAAAGATATTTTTGAGGTCTCCACTCTATTTCTCGCATATGCTGCATCCTTTGAATTCGTTCAGGCACTTAAAAGATTAAGAGTGAGTGAGCTTGCCTATGGGATAAGCGTTGAATTTATAAGTGTTGTTCTTTTTATGTTATTGGCTTTTTATATATTATTTTCTGTACCATTCTTTATATCTTTTGCTCTTTCACTCATATTTCTCTCTATTTCTCCTATAACTTCTATGATCCTTATTCTGGAGGCAGGAACAAATGAAGAGCTCAGAAAGAAGCTGGAGGCAGAAGTCATACTGAGGGATTTGATGCAGGTGTTAATTTTATTGGGCATTAGCCATTTTGGGATAAAAAAAATTGGTTTTGAAGGAGTGGCGTTGTCACTGTTGATTTCTCCTGTACTCGGATTTTTCCTTTATATAGGGGACAGAATTAAGAAAGGAAGCTATTTATTAGTTCCTCTTGTGATTGTGATAGCGATTATTCTGGAAATTCGCTTTCATATTCCTTCGGTTTTTACGGTAATTTTTTCTGCTGTGAGTGAACAGGTTTTTATAAGAGAAAGTAAGCCCCAGAAAGTTATAGAAGTAGGAAAGATGCTTTATCCTTTTATTTATGTATATACAGGTGAGCTTATTATTTCCTATGGATTTACGATATATTTATACGCATTTTTGTTGCTTACAATTAAGGTTGTCTCTGAGTATATAGCCGTTAGTATAAGAAAAGTCAATGTCCCTTTTAAACATATAGCTGTAAGAATGCCAATGGCTGGTTTATCATTGCATCATATCATTATTTTCAGGGAAGTGATTCCAGGGTATTTGGTATCAATTGTTACGCTTGCCCTTGTATTAAGCGAGTTTCTGGCTCCTTTGTTTTCGCTCATTTCCAGGGCCGTGTACAAAGAAGTATAATATTAAACATGGATTTTAGGGGACTTCAAGGTGTTTATGAGCTGGTAAAGCGATTAAGGGCTCCAAATGGGTGCCCCTGGGATAGAAAACAGACAAATGAAACCCTCAAAAATGATCTTATTGAAGAAACGTATGAGGTGGTAGACGCTATTGAACGAAAAGATGATGATGCGCTGAAAGAGGAGCTTGGAGACCTTTTGTTTTTAGTTCTTATGCATATACGAATTAAAGAAGAGGAAGGTGCATTTACACTGGAAGATGTGGCTCAGGGGGTAATTGACAAAATGGTTTATAGACATCCACATGTTTTTGGTGATGCAAATTTTAAGACAGAGAAAGAATTACTTGAAAACTGGGAAAAAAGTAAGAAAGGAAAGTCAATTAAAAAGTTTCCAGTTAATCAGCCTTCTTTATTGGCTCTTGAAAGGTTTGTTGAAAGGTTGAAAAGACACGGCGAAAGAGAAGATATTTTTGAGCTGGAGAAAATTAAAGAGAAAGGGCTTAGAAAAATTGTGGAAGGAGCATTAGAGTTAATTAAAAACAATAAAAGCCCTGAAGACGAACTCCGTGCTTACTTGAAAAAATATATCAAGAAAGAGGAAATTACATAATCCCTTTTATAATATCCACGCTTCTTGAGGCACCAATCCTGTCTGCACCGGCAAGAATCATCAATGCTGCATCCTTGTATGTTCTGATACCACCAGCTGCTTTAACCTTGATTTTGTCATCACTGATAATTTTGAGAAGGGCTACATCTTCAAGAGTTGCACCATGGGCTCCAAAACCTGTAGAGGTTTTAACAAAGTGGGCTCCGCTGTCAATGATAAGTTCTGTAGCTTTTATTTTTTCATCAAAATCAAGATAGCAGGTTTCTATAATCACTTTCACAATATTCCCGGATGCTGCTTTTACCACTTCTTCTATATCATTTTTGACTTTCTGATATTCCCTTTCTTTTAGCCATCCGATGTTAATAACCATATCAATTTCTGATGCTCCATCTTCTATGGCCTTTTCAGTTTCTTTTGCCTTTATATAAGTGGTATTCGCGCCAAGAGGAAACCCCACCACGCTGCACACCTCAATATTTGTGTTTTTCAAAAGTTCTTTTATTTCTCTAACCCTTGAAGGATTCACACATACTGATTTAAAGCCAAATTCAATAGCTTCGTGTGCTACTCGTTCTATAATTTCTCTGGTTGCTGTAGGTTTTAGGATTGTGTGGTCAATATAGGCGGCAAGCTCTTGTGGAGTGATTTTGAAATTTTCAAATCTCTTTTTTGCTTCTTTTACTTTAAGCTGGACTGCTTCTTTTAGTTCCATCTTTTGTCCTCCTTCATGTTTGACTCTAATTTTAAAGTGAAACTCAAAACCTTTCAAAGCGAGGGAGCGGAGATCACTCTTTTATGAAACAAATACAGACAGAATTTCATGTGTATTTTTAAGAGCCCATAAACTACTGAGAGGTAAGGATTTTGTATCGGTTTATCTGGCAGAAATGTTGCAGTAAGTTATTATGGAGGCGATTAAAATGATTGCATATGTAGTGGCTTTCTTGATTTGGTTGCCTTTAAGTCCGCCAGAACATGCTTCTTTTAGGTCGTTATATTTGAATGGAGAAGCTAAAATCATCAGCACTAATGTAAAAGAGAATTTAAAAATTGGAAAAAATAAGAGCATTACAAGGCGAGTAAGAGTGAAAATAATTATTCCAGCTAAAAGAACGAAAAAGAAAAACTTTTGATTAAACTTGTTGGGATACTTTGAGTAAGCATATCTGGCCGATAGTATTGGTTTTAATTGATATTAATTATGAAGTTCGTATCTTCTGGTGTACACTTTGGGAGGGATCTAATACTTTAATAGGATTTTTGGGTAGGATAATACAATGCACGTTTGCAGATGAGTAATAAAAAAAGAAGAACTGTAATAATCGTTGGAGCAGGGCCAGCTGGTTTGACTTTTGCCTGGCGTTTATTAAAAGAAACCGAAGAGTTTATGCCTATAATTCTGGAACAGGATAATGTAGTAGGAGGTATCGCAAGAACTGTGGAACATTTTGGCAATCGTATAGATATAGGCGGTCACCGTTTTTTTTCTAAGAATGATGATATTATGGAGTTTTGGCAGAGAATATTACCTCCCATGGGCGCTCCCGCAATTGATGACATAGAAAAAGGCAGGGAAATGCCACTAAAAAAAGATTGTATAATAGAGATTTTGCGCAAAGGCGAGTTTAGAATTCCATGTCCTGATCCGAATGAGGAGGACAAGGTTTTATTGATTCGTGAAAGATTTTCGCATATATATTATGGGGGTAATTTTTTTGAATATCCTCTTAGTTTAAAGATAGATACTCTTAAAAAGCTGGGGTTATTGAAGATGTTAAAGATCGGAGCTACTTATATCAAAAGTTCAATATTTAAAAGAAAGGAGCAAAATTTAGAAGATTTTCTCATAAACAGGTTTGGAACAGAATTGTATAATACTTTTTTTAAGGAGTATACCTACAAAGTTTGGGGAGTGTACCCTTCGGAAATAAGTGCTGAATGGGGGTATCAAAGGATTAAAGGGTTATCTATTAAAAAAGCAATAATAGATACTATAAAAAGGGCATTGCGAAAGACTGGTAAAAATATAGAACAAAAAGAAGTGGAGACAAGTTTAATAAAAAGGTTTCTATATCCCAAATATGGTCCTGGGCAAATGTGGGAAGAGATTGCGGAACAGGTAAAAAATGCAGGTGGACAGATCTATTTAAATCACAAAGTCATAAAAATACATGCTGCAAGTAATTCTATTAAAGGAGTAACTGCATTAAATACTATTACTGGGCAAAATGTGAGAGTAAATGGGAATATAATAATATCAACAATGCCGGTGAAAGACCTGATAAATTCCTTTGATGTAAAAGTGCCAGGAGAGGTTTTAAAAGTTGCGAATGGGTTAATTTATAGAGATTTTATGATTGTGGGGATATTGATAAAAAAACTGCGTGTAAAATACATTGATGACAACTGGATATATGTACAGGACCCTGGTACTCTTATGGGAAGAATACAGGTATTTAATAACTGGAGTCCTTATATGGTTAAAGATAGAAAATATTACTGGATTGGTTGCGAATATTTCCTGAGTGAGAGTGATGGATTATGGAACGAGGATGACGAAAAAATCATAGCAAAAGCAGCAAGAGAATTAGAAAATATAGGTTTCATAGAGGATGTTAAAGACGTGATTTTTGAAAAATCTGTTGTAATAAGAATGCCGAAGGCTTATCCGTCCTATTTTGGTGCTTATAAACAATTCAATATTATTAGAGAATATTTAGACTCTACTTATAAAAATTTATTTTTAATAGGCCGAAACGGGATGCATAGGTACAATAATATGGATCATTCTATGCTCACCGCCTTTGAAGCGGTTAAAAGCATAGTAAATGGCTCTTTTGAAAAAGAAAATATATGGAATATTAACACAGAAAAAGAATACCATGAGCAAAAATAGTTATCTCTGTTCAAAATGAGAATATATATATAGGTACATTTTTAGTAGCTTTAAAATTGGTAGTATCATTGTCAAAGATGAATTTACAAATACCGATTTTATCAATTTTTAGAGGTTTAATCGGTAGAGCTTCAATGATTCTGTTAATATAATAAGTATTTAAAATGCTGTCTTTCTCATAATTATAGGGGTAACCGAAAATCAATACATTTTTACCTTCCACACAGTTCGCGTTTATTTTATATGGTTGGAACGCTATATCTCGTTTTTGATAAACAATATCATAATCAGGACCCAGAAGTCCAAGTGTCCTTACAGGAGTGTAAAGCATATAGTTATCCACAGCTCTCCCTCCTACAATGTCGGGAATGTTAACACGTTGACTTACGCATTGTAGTATTTTCCTTCTAAAACGGTTTTTCCCTTTGAAATAGCCTATTTCATTGGGTAGCCATAGAGGTGATATTAATAAATACAATATAAGTACTAAAACAGGTAACGGAAAACCTTTGTTGCTATTTTTGTTTTCTTTAACAAGAAAAAGAAGAACGTGAGGGAGTAATAAATATAAAGGTCCTAAGAAGTTAAAATATGAAAGCGTGTCTAATCTCCATATAATTCCTCCTATTGTGAGTGTTATAAAAATGGATTCGCCTATTTTTGCACCAATTTTTACAAGAGTTAAAAGAAATACAAGTACAGTTATTAATACTAAGAATTTTAGGGTTAAGGGATTATTATGAAAAGAGACTATGCTGATGTACAAAATAATATAAAACATATAAATTATTAAAGTATAAACTATCCATTTTTTTGACAAAGTAAATCTCTTATTAACAAGATATATCACCATGTCAACGTAGGCTGGTATGAGAGGTAAACTGTATCTCATAAGGTTCGCCATTATTAATACTGTTGTAAGGTACAAAACTAGGACCATATCAAATACGAGAATTATGTCTTTTTTGAAAAGTGAGTAAGAGGAGGTCTTAAAGAGTAAGTAGTAGATAATAAACCAGAAAAGTGGATTTATGAAAATAAAGTGGATTTCTATAAAACCAAGTCCTGTAAGTGTCTTGAAGGGGTGCTGGATCCGTGGGAAGGAGAATAAATCATAATAAATCGCACGAAATGCGTGAGGATGGTAATATCTAAGGTGGAGATTCCACAAAATGGGGATACAAAATACTGCCAAACCTATTAAAATTTTTTTGGAAAGGGGGAAGTCTAACATCATTATAAAAGGAATCGCAAGAAGAATTACATATGATTTTACGAAAAAAGCCGCTAAAAGTAGGAAAAAGGATAAAATTAGCAGGTAATTTTTCTCTTTATAGAGATATAATTTGTAAAGAACAAATGCGGATGTAGTGAGAAAAACCAATAATGATTCTAATAAAGCTGCTGTAAATCTCGTGAGTAAATACCTTTCTATAAAAAATGGAAGCATGATTATTAGGGCAACTGTATATGGTTGTTTGCGTATTTTTAAGATATAATAGGTAAGAATTAGAAAAGTAAGTATGAAAAATAATAATGATGGCAATCTTAGTGCTGTAATATTTAGACCAAATATTTTAATAGTATTATATTGTATAAATTGGTACAATGGAGTTATGTAGATTCTATGGTTATAATGACATTCAGGATCTGTCCAGGTGTCAAAAAGGTATTTATACCTCGCCGGAAAATTCCAATATCCTTCATCTGTAAAATAAACTCCATCATTTGCAAATGCGAATTTGTCGTAGGGTAGATAAATGTAAAGATGTATGCTCCAGATAATGAACAGAGCCCAGTAAATAAATGGAATGAGTGATCTAATTTTGTTCATATACTGTCCTTAAGATTTTATCAAGTTTTTCTGCCATTTTTTTTCTTGAGAAGTGTCTTTTTACGTATTCAATTCCAGTTGT
>JALVLE010000316.1 GCA_027033555.1 Caldifarciminota bacterium
TCTTAAAGCGGGGTTTGGAGAGAAGGTAAACCTTGTAAAAAACATTATTGAAATAAAAGGTGGACTTGCGCATAAAGGTGATGTAAGTCACTTCTCTTTCGGTTTTTCAGCACATTATGCCAGTTTAACCCTTGATTACACTGTTCTGTTTATACCCCAGATGCCCATAAGCCACTCTGTGGGGCTTTCATTCGGGAGGTAGAAAGTGAAGCTGCTTTTTGCTTTATTTTTACTGATTCAAACTCAGGGTGGCGGTAATACGAAAAAGGGAGAAGTCAGGTATGTGGAAACTGAGTCTGAGGATACCCTGGATATAACCCGTATAGACAAGAGAAAACTCATAGATATAAACAGGGCTTCTCTTCAAGAACTTGAGAAACTTCCAATTACCAGAGAAGAGGCAAAGGCTATTTACGACTTTATAAGGAAAAGAGGGCCACTTCGTTCTGTGTATGACCTTTCCAGGATAAAAGGGCTCAAGACCTGTATTTGTAAAATCAAACCGTATATTAAAGTCATTCCTCCACGTTCCCCTTTCAGGTTCGCATTTTATGCAACAAGAGTAAGAGAAAGGGCAGCACGTGAAGAAAGCCCGAGAGAGGCCGCTTTTGACGAATGGATAAGCCTTCTTGCCCATCCAATTAATATTAACAAAGCGGATATAGATGACCTTTATCAGCTTGATGGCGTTTCGCTCCAGGATGCTATTGAGGTGGTGAAATACGCCCGGATGCTCGGGTTCAGGAGGTTTTCTCATCTCAGAGCAGTAAAGGGACTCTCCTATTACGGCTACCGCAATCTCAGGCCTTATATTATATTCTGGGACAAAAAACCAGAGCCGGTTACAGGCGTTGTGACTATAAGAAGCGGATTTTACTCAGAGCTTTTTGCAGAAGAGTCTGGTGAATTAAAAGACAGAATAACAGAACTTGAGACAAGGGATACAGGAAGTACCATGTGGGATTATTTAATAGATGCGGGTTGGGATACTACTCAACTTGATTCGCTCAGGGAAAGATTAAAAAGAGAGAGGGAGGAGTCACAGAAATTACACCCTGCTCCTTATATTAAAGCAAAAACTCATCTTAATTTTTATGGTAAATTAAAGGCAGGATTTCTTTACAACTCCTCTCCTTATCTATTGAGTAAAAAGGAAGCCAAGTTTTATGCTGGTGTTGAAGGCATTCCCTTTGTAAAAAGATTTATTGTGGGAAACTATCATCTTACCCTGGATATGGGGCTTATGATGAATAACACTGATGAATCAAGGGACAGATTTATAGACAAGCCGGGTCTCTTTCCTGATCTTACCTCTTCACGCGAATTTGCACTCTTTGGAGATGCTCTCTGGCTTAAGTATAGGTCAATACAACTTATACAGTTTTTCAGCAAGAGCAAAAAAGATGCCATCCTTGGGCTTGATGGGAAGCCTCTTTTTTATTACTCAGCCTCCTTTGTCCCATCTGATTTCAAAAATGCATTCCGTGAAACCCTTTTTGGAGTTTCACTTAAATTTGATCTACCCAATCCATTCCCTTTTGGTACGCAGCTTGGCGTAAATTATATGCTACTGGATGATTCAGAACTGTCTTCAGATTTTTCTCAGCTGGATATTCCCCTTGACAAAGAGGAGTTTTCAAGTTACAGAGAGCTTTCCTGGCAATCAGGAAAAAAGAAATTCATTGGATTTGCGGGCAGGACCTATAAAAGACCAATTTCACTGTATTTTGAATACGCAACTCAAAGAGGTGGGGGTGATGCTTTAAACGTGTATGCAAGGGTTCAGGAACCTCAATACTATCTGGAGATTCTCTACAGGGATTATGACATTGATTATTGCAACCCCTATATGAGGGGATTTAAAGAAGATAATAGGTTTGAGTACACAACCATTGAGCGTTCATACCGGGATATTGATCCACTCGCATCCAATTTACAGGATGTTCCGATTCCCAAACCGGAAAGGGGCATATATATAAACACGAGATACCAGCCTGCAAGGCAAATTATAATTCCCAGAGCTTATCTTGATGTGTGGGAGAACAAAGCTCAGGGACTGTGGAACTGGAGGTTTCAGGGAGAAGTGGAAGTAAGACCCATTTATCCGTTAAGGCTCAGATTTAAGGAAAAATATCAGCACAGGAACACACAGCGTTATTTTGGTTATTCTACTTCTTTTACAAAAGAGCACACTTTGCGTGTGATGTTTTTGCCAGAGAGGGGAACGTTTCTAAGCGCAGAGTATAAATTTGGAGAAGTGGAACTTACTCCAAAGACAAGCTTTATTGAGAGTGCAATTAATGGCTCGGCATTCCAGTTCAGAATAAGTCATACCTTTTCCGAAAATTTCTCTGTCTCAAGCGGTGTAAGTTTCTGGCATACCAACGGTATGTCTCAATGGAATTTTGATGATACCGGTATAGATTTCCTTTACGGCGATGGGAATAAATTTTTCGTGTCATTTATAGAGAGGCTTGCTCCCAATCTTGGTATTAGACTCAAGTTAAAGAGTAAAAAGGAGGAGTATCCTCATACGGGCCTTTTTGGTCATGAAATAAGAACACAGTTGGGTTATCCTGTGTATAAGAGTTTTGTTTCAACCCGGCGTGTAAATTCCATACAGCTCATTATGGATTATAGTTTCTGATGCAGGTAGGGATTGACATTGTAAATATTGGAAGAATAGAAAGGCTGTATAAAAGGTTTGGAAAGAGGTTTTTAAAGAAAGTTTTCTCAGACGAAGAAGTAAAGTATTGCCTGGCAAGGCAAAATGTAGGAGAATGCCTTGCCGGGCGATTTGCAGCAAAGGAGGCTTTTTACAAAGCCCTGGATAATAACCTGCAAAAAAAAATTTCTCTTAAGCAGATTGAGGTTCTTGCCGATTCTACCGGCAGGCCTTATTATAGACTTCCCGCAGAGCTTGGCGCCTTAAATGTAGCGCTGAGTATAACGC
>JALVLE010000317.1 GCA_027033555.1 Caldifarciminota bacterium
TTGATGGTTTTTTGCCTTTTGTGTCAGAGAGAAGCAAGAGAAGATTTTTTGAAGTTAAGGAGGGATGGTATAAGGTGATTGAGCAGGCGGTGAAACAGTCTAAGAGAAGTTCTTTCCCGGAGTTTTTGGGAGTGATGACTTTTAAAGAGGCGGTTGAGAGGGCCAGGAATGTAGGAGATATATATCTTTTTGACATTGAAGGTGGAGAGATAGATAGTGTTATGATTGGAAAGAGGCCTTCGTTTGTTTTCATAGGTCCTGAGGGAGGATTTACGGAGGAAGAAAAAAAGGTATTAAAAGAATATGCAAAGGGGGTCATTTCCCTCGGACATAATGTTTTGAGAACCGAGACCGCAGCCATTATTGGATCTTACGAAATTATAAAAGCAAAAAATAAAAGGAGGTGAGGCTCTTGTCAGGAGTCCGTTTACGTGAAGGGGAAACTTTTGAAAGTCTCATGAGGAGATTCAGGAAGGTAATGGGCAAAGAAGGTATTCTCCAGGACCTCAAAAAGAACCAGTACTATGAGAAACCTTCTGAAAAAAGAAAAAAGGAGATGATAGCGGCAAGACGGAGAATGCTCCGTAAAATGCGCCGTAATGCACTCTAAGGTTCTAAAAGATCTTGACTTTGAGAGGGTTTTTGAAACCCTCTCAAAGTTTCTTCAAACCGAAGCAGGTAAAGAGTACATCAAGACTCTTAAACCCATCTCTGAGAGGGAAAGAGAAATACAGAAAAAGGCTGTTTTAGACTTAGAGAAACTCATAGAAAATGGAGTATATATTCCGCTTTATGACCTCAAAAACGGGCGGACTCTTCTTGAGAAAATTCGCATAGGATCCAGACTTACCCCTTCTGAGCTAAAGAGCACGCTTGAATTTCTTCAAACCTATGTTAAGCTTTACGAGGTCGTTTATAACACAAGTTTAAAGCCTCATCTTTTTTCTCCGGAGCTCATAAGACATGTTATAAGAGCTTTATCCAACAATATTAACGAGAGCGGAGAAATTAAAGAGGATGCGACATTGAAACTGGCTCATCTCACCGAAAAAAAGAAGAAAGTAGAGGAAAGATTAAAAAATATTCTGAGCAATCTCCTGGAGGATTACTACAGGAAGGGATATTTAAGGGAGAAATTTTATACCATAAAAAATAGAAGGTATGTTTTCCCCTTTAAGGCTGAGATTCATCCTCAGGGTGTGGTACAAGGGTATTCCAATACGGATAGAACCATTTATATTGAGCCTTATGAAATTGTGGATATAGAAAATGAGCTTATAAAGGTTGAAGACGAAAGAAAGGAAGAGATAGAGAGGATAATAAGAAAGCTCGTAGATGCATTGAGTGAAAGTTACGCATTTATTGAGGAGGCATATAATAAAATGGCGTGGATTGATTTTTTGCAGGCTCTCGCAAGGTTCAAATCCACGAATAAGGCGGTGTTTGTGGAAAAATCCGACGGCTTATATATTAAGAATTTCAGACATCCAGTTTTGGTTGAGATTAAAGGGTATGAAAATGTTGTTCCCCTTACCATTGAAAAGTTTAAAAAGCAGGGACTTTTTATTTCAGGCCCAAATGCTGGAGGAAAAACTGTAGTATTAAAGAGTATTGGAACCATTGCCCTTTCATATCTCTATGGTATTCCTGTAATAGCGGAGAAAGCAGAGATATTTCCTGTAGAATCTGTATTTACACTGGGTTTTACCAATGAGCAGGATATAATAGAAGGAAGATCAACTTTTAGCGGGCTGATTGAGGAGATAAAGGAGATTGTAGAGAATGCCAGGGAAGACAGTATGGTGCTTTTTGATGAGCCATTTTCTCTTACTGATCCAGAAGAGGGACAGGCTCTTGCTGAGGCTGTGATCACATATCTTCTTGAGAAAGGGGTAAAGGTCTTTTTAACAACCCATTTATGGGGTCTTAAGTTTTTTGCAGAGGAGCATCCACTTCTTGAAAATGCGACTATGCTATTTGATGCAGCCACGGGAAAGCCGCTTTATAAATTTAGACTTGGCAGAATGGGAAAAAGCCATGCAATACAAATTGCTCAAGCTATTGGTCTTCCACAGACCATAATAGAGCGTGCCAAAGACAGGATGACCGCTGGGAAGGGTAGAGTACTTGATTTAATAGCGAGACTGGAGGAGGAAGAGGCTGTGCTCTTGAAAAAACTTGATGAGGTGGAAAGAATAAAAAAGGAGCTGGATGAAAAGGAGCTGAGATTGAAAAAGCACAGCAAAAAGCTTGTAATGATGGAATATGAACGTGTGCGCAAGGAACTTAAAAACATGTTAAGAGAACTTTACAGAGAGCAAAAAAAGGAGAAAAAAATAAGGCTTGCTCAGAAAGCGAGAAAATACATTAATGAAAAACTTGAGGAGATAGAGAATTTTGAACGACCTGCAGAGAATCTACAGATAGGGAAAACATACAAAATAAAACCCACAGGAGTAGTGGCGGTTTTGCTTGAAGTAACCAGGAAAAAAGCCATTGTACAGGTTGGTAAGGTAAAAATGGAAGTTCCACTGGAGAGTCTTTACGAGGTGTGAAATGGGCATAATAGACGAAATTCTTGAAAGAATAGACCCTATTGACATCATCGGAGAATATGTTAGACTTGAGAGGTCTGGAAAAGAGTACAGGGGATTATGTCCTTTTCATCGTGAGAAAACACCATCTTTTTATGTAAACCCTGATACAGGCCTTTATCATTGTTTCGGGTGCGGTGCATCTGGCAACATCTTCAGGTTTATAATGGATATTGAGGGAGTTGACTTTAAAGAGGCACTTAGAATCCTTGCAAAAAAAGCTGGTATTGAACTCGGAGAGCTAAGAGAACAAAAAGAAATTTATGTGCTCACAAAGTTTGCTGAGTATTTGCACAGGATTTTGCTCAACACAAAGAATCCTGCACTTGAATATGTGAAGTCTATAAGGA
>JALVLE010000318.1 GCA_027033555.1 Caldifarciminota bacterium
TATCTACCAATTATTTGCACTTTTTGTCAAAGATCAATTACCAACCTTGTCGTTTTAGAGTATATCACATTACTCCCGTTTTGTCAAGCGGAATTCCTCTGTTTTTGGCACCTTTATTTTTGTACTTCAATCCCCCGGGGTTTTTGCACTACTGGAGGTTGAAGTAATTTTTTATCCACCCAGGTTTGACCTGATAGTATATTCTTGACCTTCCTGCCCTTTTATTTCTTACAGTATCCCTCCGGTAAAATGTTGACTGTACGGTATAATTATTTTTGATAAACAGAGTGATATTGAAAATACATGAAGTTGGGAGTATAATTTTAGTACTTAAAGAAAAGGAGGATCGTGATGGGAAAGAAGGTTACAATTGATCCAGAACTCTGCGTAGGAGATGCGATTTGTGTAGATATAGCACCTGATGTGTTTGAAATGAGAGATGATGGTCTCGCATACGTAAAAGAAGGCATGGAGTGTACAGGAGACAGAGATGACGTTCAGGAAGCAGCTGAACAGTGCCCGGGTGGGGCAATTTTAATTGAAGATTCTGACGAATGTTAATGGAATTTTAATTCTTATCCCCATCCAACCACCCCCTCCTGCCCCAGAGAGCAGAGCTCTCTGGGGTTTTTATTAGTATAAGTATTATGAAATTAAATTGGTATAAAATGTAAAAACAAAAACAGCACAGTAAAGCCAGTAAAGCTATGGGAGAAAAAAAGAGAACTTCATTCTTCGTAGATGTGGTTGATATTACTGTAGAGGGAGGAAAAGGCGGAGACGGTGTAGTACATTTCCGCAGAGAAAAATACGTACCTAAAGGAGGGCCTGACGGAGGCGACGGAGGGGATGGAGGAAATGTTTATGCAATTGGTAACGAACACTTGAAAACGCTCCTGGACTTCACCTATAAAACATACTACAAAGCAGAGGACGGTAAACCGGGCGGGAAAAGGAAATCAAAAGGCGCAAAGGGGAAAGATGTGATAATCCAGGTGCCATTAGGGACAGTGTTTTACGATAGGGAAGATGGTTCTGTGATAGGAGAAATTCTCAGGCATGGTCAAAAATTGCTGCTTGCACGGGGGGGGAAAGGCGGAAGAGGTAACGCACGGTTTGCGACACCCACAAATAGAACTCCAAGGATACGGGAGGAGGGTAAAAAAGGTGAAAAGAAAAGATTAAGGCTTGAACTCAAGTATATCGCAGATATTGGATTGGTTGGTTTCCCAAACAGTGGAAAATCAACTTTGTTGAGAGCCCTCACAGGAAATAGGGTCAAAAGCGCTGATTATCCATTCACAACCCTTACCCCCAATCTCGGGGTTTATAAAAATGAAAAAGCCGAAAAAATCATCTTATGCGATCTTCCAGGTATTATAGAAGGAGCTTCAAAGGGAAAAGGTCTTGGATTAACATTTTTAAGACACATAGAAAGAACCCATTACCTTATCTTTGTCTTAGATGCATCTAAAGAAGACCCTGTAAATGATTTTGAAAAATTAAAAGAAGAGCTCAGAGCATACAATCCCTCCTTATTGGAAAAGGAACGTATTGTGGTTTTTAATAAAATTGACCTTATAAAATCAAAAGATAAACTTGCTATTCCAGGTGAAAGGGTCTATTATATTTCAGCTTTAACCGGTGAAAATGTTGACCAAATCAGGGAGGTGATAAGAGAATGGCTAAAGCTCAAAAATCTTCAGGAGAAGACATCGTAAAGAAATTGCTCGCATCTAAAAACATACTTGATAGACTTGATGCGGTGGATATTCTTGTAAAAGAGAAAAATAAGGAAAAACTTCTTGAACTTATTCACTCGGAAAGCTGGCACCTGAGAGATAAGGTAAAAAGAGCCCTCTGTACTTTCGGGAAAAGTGTACTGGAAGACGTGAGGCCTTTACTGGATGAAAGATTCTGGTATGTACGGGCTGCGGCCATTTATATAATCGGAGAAATAGGCGAAGCTGAAGACTTTGACAGGATCAAATCCTTTATTAACTCCAAAAATAGAACTGTAAGACAGGAAGCTACAGTTGCTACGGTTAAACTCTTAAAGAAATACCCTTCTTTAAAGGATAAACTTACACAGGATGATCTTGTGTTACTTGAAAATAACCTGAAGGAATTTAAGGAATTTGATCTCTTAGATGTGATTTTGAAAATTGGAGAGTGAGGAAACTTTTACCAGATTAAAGATTCCTTCGTCAACACCTTTAGGATATCAAACACTTAAAGTTAAAGAAAGTATAAGTGAGCTTGGTATATATCTTCAAAAAGACCTGATAATACCCACTTTTCTGGATTCTCTTAATTTTTTTGAAGGCTTTAAAGTTATAAAAAAAGAAAGCCTGCACCTTCTTCCAATTAAAACTATAAATACAAAAGTAGTAATTGTTACAAGGAAATTACCTGATTTTTCAAAACCTGGATCTGGATACAGAGCTTTAGCCATAGGAGATATTTTGCGACGGCAAATGTTATTGGACACACTTGAAAGCATGGGATATGAAAGGGTTGACTACGTGGAAAAACCCGGAGAATATTCAGTAAGAGGAGGAATTGTGGATATATACCCTGAAACCGAGGCTCATCCTATAAGGATTGAATTTATGGGAGACGAAATACTCTCTATACGGGTATTTAGAGAGGACACGCAAAAAACTATAAAAAAAATTGACAAAATTTTCATACCTGGAAACATATTTGCACCAGAGATTACCCTCATTGAGGTAGAAGAGAAAAAGGAGGATTTTGTAAAACCTCTTCCGCCAATTTATAGAGATTTTAAAGAGCTTGTTGCTGCTATGCATAATTTTGTCTCCAGGGGGTATCATGTGTTTTTTTATACGGTAGAGAAAGAGAGAGCTAAAAGATACGCTGAATTTCTCCCATCATATATAGAAGTTGGCCTTGTAGAAGAAGGCTTTGTGGATCAC
>JALVLE010000319.1 GCA_027033555.1 Caldifarciminota bacterium
AAAAGATACAGAGCATTCCTTTTAGAATGCAATCTGACAAGCCCTCTCGCAACCAGATACAATCCCCAGAAATAATATGCGGAAGTATCATGCAATCTCATAAGATTATCCATGGCAACACTATCCAGCTCAAGTTCATAAGCGCATCTTCCCAGCTGAAAATGCACATAATCATAGTGGTCTTTGTCTCGCAATAAAAGCCTCCATACTTTTAAAGCAGTAGCGTATCTCTTAAGAAAAACATAGGCGGTGCCAAGATACAATAAAGCCTCATTCTTATCCTTTCCACTCAATGATGTCCATATATCTTCAAGAATATTCACAACCTTCCCATATTCTTTTTTCTCAAAATACATCTTAGCGGTTATAAGAGCAATTTTTCCAAACTCTGGTTTCCCCTCAAGAAGCGTTTTATACTTTTGATATGTTAGAAATAGGTTATCAGATTTCAATTTACTTTCTATTAAAGCCTGCAACCATACCTGGTAGATATCGCTTTTGGAAGTGCCTTTTATCATCTTATAAGCCTTTTTATATTTACCCTCAGTATACAAAAGAGTTGCATAAAACACCTTTTCTATATCATTCATGTCTTTCAAAGTGGAAAGCCAGTAGAGGGCTGAATCAGGTTTATTCAGTTTATAATATATAAAAGCCCTAATATATTTGGCTTCATGTGTGTTCAAGCCGTCCAGAATGTTCAATGCATCGGGGTATCTTTCCTCATCCACAAGGAAAAGTGCCATATAAACTTTTTCTTCAGGAATACCGGACCTAAACGTTTTTCCAAGCTCATAAGCGGCATAAAGTCCCTCGTCATTGTAATATACATATAAAAGCCAGGGTTCCACATAAATACTATCTTCTTTACTCTCTGCTATATTCAATGCATTTTCAAGATAATACTTTGCCGAAGACCAGTCTCCTTTTATGGCTTTTATGCACCCTGTAAGATAAAAAGAAAGAAAAGCTTCTCTTTTATCCCTTATAATATTTCTGGTAAGAGTCGCAATCTCCTCTGCTTCATCCAGATTGCCATTTTTTATGCTATGCACAGCGCTTAAATAGTATCTATAAAAATTGGTTCTCAAATCCCTCCTCAAAGGGTAAGGCAATATTCCCATCATTATTATATACACAATCCTTAGCATAAGTAGTATTTTAAGGTCTATTCTTTGAAAGGAAAAACGTTCTTATTCTTCACAAAGTGCTTCTTTTAAAAAGAGCCCTCTTTTAAAAAATTTAAATTCATATTTGCTGAACTTTTAAAATCGCGTATAATCAGATTAACAAACAAGGAGGTGTACAATGAAAACTTTAAAAAAACTTTCATACGTTTTTATTTTATATGTAGTGTTTGTTTATTCCCCAGCTCTCTTTGGGTATAGTGAACAATGGAAAAGATATACATTTAGAACACCCAGGATCTCAATTGCCTATGATAAACACAGACAAATTGCATTCTTCGCTTCAAGTGATATTATAAACCTCACAGAGCTTGACTTTGCCAATGGGCCTGCCGTTCTACCTGAAAAAATAACTTTTGAAGATTTATCAACAATAAGGACAAGAGGGGAAAAAATCCTGGCAACTGCCTATAACGAAACCACCAAAACACTTTACATCGCAACGCATAATAACAAACTGGAGGTTTGGAGTATAAACTCTCCAAACTCTCCTCAAAAACTGGCGAATATTGATATACAGGGCAAAGCCAGTGATATGTACCTTTATGAGAATTTCCTCTACCTGGCTATGGGAGATTCAGGCCTATCAGTAATTGATATAAGCAATCCATCAAATCCCATTATAATCAGCTCTTATAATACACCTGGGAAAGCAAACGGAATATTTGTTCATAAAAATTATGCCTACATTGCTGACGGTGACTCAGGGGTAAGAATAATTGATATTCACGACCCGCAGAATCCGCACGAGATTAGTTTCTGCTATACACCTGGATACGCAAACAAAGTTTACGTCAGTGGAGCTTTTGCCTACGTTGCAGATGGAGATTCAGGACTTACAGTTGTTGACATTTCTTCTATAAACACACCTCAAAGAGTTGCCACAATAGACAGTTTTGATGGGTATTGCAGTGATGTGGCCGTGAAAGACAGCTTTGCTTATGTAGCGGCCAAAAACCTGTATATGATTAATATAAGCAATCCTGCCAATCCCTGTGTATCTTACAATTACACACCAGTTGACTCTGATTCTATTTTTGTAGTGTTTACCATAGACAGCTTCGTTTTAACAGGGACAAGAGATTTTGGGATTTTAGTACTTACATTAAACCAAGCAGATACCACAAATATAAAAACAGCCGGCAAATACGCCATTATAAGAAGCTTTATAAAAGGCCTGTATCTTAACAGAGAAGACACTTCCCTTTATTTCACCGACACCTTTTTTGGTTTAAGGAGAGTAAAACCATGGCAAAACGACTCAATATCCTATTGTAGAACACCGGGAGCCTCAAATGATGTATATGTTCGGGGAAATTACGCTTATGTTGCGGATGGAGATTCAGGGCTCCGGATAATAGATATACACAACCCGGACAGCATGTATGAGGTGGGTTTCTGTTATCTACCAGGTTATGCAAAGGATGTTTATGTTAATGGAAGTTATGCCTATGTAGCCGCTTCTGATGCAGGACTCGTTATCATTGATATATCCGATCCTACGAATCCCATGGTAACAGGGTCGTATGACACACCCGGGACAGCAGAAGGTGTTTTTGTATCAGGTGATTACGCGTATATAGCAGATGGAGACTCAGGATTAAGAATAATAAATATTACTAATCCCTCATTACCTTCTGAAACAGGTTATTATGACACTCCCGGATACGCCTATAAAGTCTCTGTTCTTGAAGATTATGCTTATGTAGCGGATGGGCCAGGAGGTATAAGAGAAATCTCTGTATCA
>JALVLE010000320.1 GCA_027033555.1 Caldifarciminota bacterium
TTCTTTACCTTTCTTGATTTTTAAAAGCTGTGCGCTTATCATCGGCATAATCGTAACAGCCACAAACAGTGAAGCAAGAAGGGTAGAAGTAATTGCAACAGCAAGGGGCCTTGTCATTTTTCCAACAATTCCTCCTACGTATATAAGAGGCAAGAACACTACAAGGTTGGTAAAGGTGGAGGCTGATATAGCGAGCCACACCTCCTCTGTACCATTTATGGCTGATGTCTCCGGATCCTCACCCTCTTCGTGGTGTCTGAAAATGTTTTCTATCACTACAATGGAGGCATCCACAAGCATACCGACCCCAAGAGCTATCCCTCCAAGCGTCATCATGTTAAGGGTATAACCTGCTGCGTAAAGAACAATAAAAGTTATAATAACTGACATAGGAATGGCAAGGGCAATTGCAAGTGTGGGTCTCAAATCAAGGAGGAAAAGGAATATCATGAGTGCAGCAAGAATACCCCCTATCACTGCATTATTTGTGGTTCTACCTGTTGCAAGCTTGATAAATTTAGACTGATCAAAACTCACATCTACCTTAAGATCCGGATGCTCAGCCCTTAGCTTCTTTAAAACCTTCTTTACTCTTTTGGCAACATTCAACGTATTTGAACCTGACTGTTTATACACTTCAAGCACAACTCCAGTCTCCCCATCCCACACTGTGTAACCTTTAGCCTCTTCTATAGAAAATCTTACATCAGCAATATCCCCCAAGTATATTGGTTTGCCCTGCTTCGTGTACCCTATAACCTGATTTAAAAGATCTCTTTTGTTTTTGTACTCACCTATTGTCCTTACAAGAAGTGTTTTGGAACCCCTGTCTATTTTTCCCACTGGCAAGTTAAAATTATTGAGCCTCAAAACATTGGCCACATCAGCCACAGAAAGTCCATATCCTGCCAGTTTAGAAAGATCAATGAAAACCCAATACTTCTTTTCTCTTCCACCAAATATCTGAACCTGAGCAACGCCGTCCACCCGTTCAAGGACATTTTTGAAATCATCCTTCAGGATATTTTTAAGCTCTGTATCGGAATATTTTTTACTGGTTACAGGCAATTCCATAACCGGCATTTGGGACATATCAAACTTGAAAACAATAGGTTTTGAAGCATCTTCCGGCAAAAACCCCTCTATTAATCCCAATTTATCGCGCACATCCTGGGCCGCAAAATCAAGATTGGTACCCCACTCAAATTCAACGTTAACAAAGGAGACACCTTCCATGGAGAAAGAAGATACCCTCTTTACTCTATTCACTGTAGAGACTGCCTCTTCAATTGGTTTTGTGATAAGCTCTTCAATATCCTCTGGCGCTACATTTTCGTAATTGGTGATTATACTAACTGACGGATATTCAATATTCGGGAAAAAATCAATGCCAAGCTTATTCAGGGAAATTATACCCAGTGCAAGGAGTATTCCAACGAGCATTGTAATAGAAACGGGATGTTTTACAGAGAACCTGATCATCACAGCTCCTCCCTTACTTTACAAGTTCAACAGGGGCGTTATTATACAACCCGGCTGCCCCCCTCGTAATAACCATCATATTCTCCCTGAGACCATTTCCTTTTATTTCCACTCTATCTCCACTCATTACACCCACTTTCACCTCAATCTGTTTCGCTATACCGTTCTCATAAGCAAAAACAAAAGTCCTTCCATCCCTTTTAACAATAGCTGAGAGTGGGACAATGTATGTGTTCTGAGAAATCTTCGTGCTTATACTCACACCTACAGGCTCACCTGGCAAAATTCCCCTATAGTTTGTCACCCTTATCCTGATTTTTCCCATGGTAGTCAAAGGGTCCACCCCATAGGATACACTTTCTACCACACCTTTGCCTTTTTCTCCCCTGGGCCCAAGAATGCACGGAGCATTTCTTCTAACTTTTTTCAATATATCTTGTGTAACATCTGCCTCTATGTACAAAGTCTTTGAATAAAAAAGAGCAAGTGGCTTTGTTTGAGACACCATATCTCCTTCGTGGACATACGTAACCGCCAGAATCCCGTCAAAAGGCGCTTTTACAACAAGAGGCTTTGTTTTCACACCCGGTATGGTCCTTTCAACATATGCAACTGGCTCGTCTTTTTTAAAAAAACTTCCTTCTTTTTTGGTGTACTTCATAAGTTTACCCGGCATCGGGCTTATCACATAGCCCATCTTACTGGTTATAACTCTTCCATAAACATGTACAAATTCGGATATATTGCCTTTTTTGAGCCTTACCGCTTTAACCTTAAAAGGCTCTTTTACATTTCCAGCAAACAACATACCCTGCAAAGCAATCAACCATAGTATTAATGCCCTTTTCATTTCAAAAACCTCCTTTTCTGTTATTTTTATTGCCTTTTTGCTCTGTACCACCTTTGGGCATATTAAAGCCCACAGATTGCATATTTTGTGAACTTTGAGAAGATTCTTCAATAAAATACCCTTTCAGGTATCTCAAATATTCAAGCTGCTTGACTTTAAGGTCAGCAAGAGCCTGTGCTTCGTTTACAAGAGCCGAGTGATAATTTATAATAATGTTTGAAAAATCTGTGTATGAAAGATATCCCTCCTCATATTGCTTCAAAGAAGCCGTATAAAGCTTTTTGGCAAGCCTGGCATTTTCAACAGCAACCTCATATGCCTTTTCTGCAGCGTGCAGCTCCTCTAACTTTACCACCATATCAGCATCTCTCTGTCTTTTCTTCATATCCCTCAGAATTTTCAGCTCTTCAATCTTTTTGCCAAGACTCTTTGCCTGATAAACACTCTTAAATCCATCAAAAACATTCCATGAAACCCCTATTGTTATAGCCCAAGAACCTTTCCAAACATTTTCCATCCCAAAAGGTTTCTGGTACGTGTATGAGAAAGCAGAAAATATAGAAGGAAGGGTCAGCCTATCAATCACTTTTTTCTGGCA
>JALVLE010000321.1 GCA_027033555.1 Caldifarciminota bacterium
TCTCATAAAGGCCTGTGCTCACAATGTAATGCTCAAGTTTTATCTCGTGCTTTTTGTATTTTTCATTTTCTTCCACAAATTTTTTGACCTTTTCAAAAAATTCAGGCAATCCCGGGAAAAACTCTATTTCTTTTCCGAGCTCCCTTAACTTTTTATTGGACAAGCCTGCAAAAATTCCCTTTCTCACATACGTTAATATATGATTGAGATATATTGTATCTCTATTAACCCTCTTTACCCCTTGAGCCTTATAAAAATCCACAAGGCCTTCAACCTCTCTCCAGAACTTACCTGCATCCACGCCATACGCCCGAAAAAGGGGTTCCTGCATATATCTCGGTGTGAGTGTCTTATCAAAATCCCATATGACGGCAATCACATTCTGCAAAAATACTTCCATGGTTACTTTATTATAAGTTTTATGGCATAATCGGTCAAATCCTAATAACTTGTCCCTACTATATTGTATGATTATACTTTATGACATATGAGAATATTCATCTCAATTTTTATAATCTCCACCCTTGCAAGCTGCAGCAAAAGAAATAAAATTCAGAATTCAAAACGCCAGCTTCCCTCCGTGAGATTTCTGGCAGTGGGAGACATTATGCTTGCAAGGGGCACAGAAAAAATATCGCTGAGAAAAGGTTTTAATTTCCCATTTGAAAAAATTTTTAAAATCATAAAAGGATATGACCTGGCCTTTTGCAATCTTGAATCTATTATATCGGCGAAAGGGACACCAATAAATAAGCCCATAACATTTGAGGCAGATACATTATTCCTAACACCCTTTAAACTCTCTGGATTCAATATTATCAATCTTTCAAACAATCATGCACTGGACTATGGAAGAGAAGCTCTGACTGATTGTATTAAACGACTGAAAAAAGCCGGGTTTTATACTGTCGGTGCAGGAGATAACCTGAAAAAAGCTTACAAGCCACTTATAATCAAAAAAAACTCACTTAAAATCGCTTTTATTTCATTCTGTTCAATACCCACCGGCCTGCCGGTCAAAAAAGACAGGCCTCAAATAGCGGTTTTCAACTTAGACACAGCAATCTCTATTATCCAGCGAATAAGAGACACTGTGGACTTTATAATTCTGTCCCTTCATTGGGGTATAGAGTATCAACACTCTCCTTCATCACAGCAGAAAATTATTGCCCATAAGCTCATAGATAATGGAGCTGACATTGTGATTGGCCATCATCCTCATGTGATTCAGGAGTTTGAATTTTACAAAAATAAACCTATTATTTATAGCCTGGGTAATTTCATTTTTGATCAGAGAGGAAGGGAAAAAAACGAAGCTGTTATATTCACCTGTACCATGAAAAAAGGAAAGATAAGTAATGTGAAGCTCTGGCCCATAAAAATTTTGAGGACACAGCCGCGCCTGTTGACGATGTACGAGGAGACAAAATTTGTAAGGCGGTATAAGAATATATTACACCTTCAGTGAATAATACGATGATATTATTCTTTAAGTTCTCCTCTGTTCATAACTCAATGAAAATATACATTAAATGGTACACAATTTTTAAAAAACAGCCATTTTCCAGCAGATAGTATTCTCAGGTTATCTGGTCGTTAAACTTAACACTTGATGAAAATTGATGGATGAACCTATGAACCATCTCGCTTTTTAGATAAGGAGTATGAAGATGAGGATTTAAAATTAAATTTAAAATGGCGTTGTCCTTTCATTTTCCAGAATTTTATCTTATAATATTAATCCGATGCCGGAGTGGCGGAATGGAAGACGCGGCGGATTCAAAATCCGCTGGGCTCTGGCCCGTGAGGGTTCAAATCCCTCCTCCGGCATATTCAAAACACAAAGAAGGTGATAATTAATGTGCGGTATTGTAGGTTATGTAGGAGATAAAGACCTTGGTTCGGTAATTCTGGTAGGACTTGAAAAATTAGAATATAGAGGTTATGATTCAGCCGGCATAGCTGCTATACATAACAAAAGGCTTGTTTTAAAGAAAAAAGCCGGAAGATTAAAAGACCTGTACACCCTTGTAAATGGAATGGTTTTTAATGGTCACGTAGGTGTTGGACATACAAGATGGGCAACGCATGGGCAGGTAAACGATATAAATGCTCATCCTCACACTGACTGCTATGATAGAATAGCTGTGGCTCACAATGGCATAATTGAAAATTTTCAGGAACTGAGAGAAGAGCTTGAAAAAAAGGGCCACAAATTTCTATCCGACACTGATAGCGAGGTTATCCCGCATCTTATAGAGGAATATTACAATGGTTCTTTGAAAGAGGCTGTTCTTAAAGCAGTAAAAAGATTAAAAGGTTCTTTTGCCCTGGTTATTGTGTCTTCACTTGAACCTGATAAAATAATAGGTGTAAAAAAGGATAGTCCACTACTACTCGGTGTAGGAAAGGATGAGATGCTTCTTGCATCTGATGCAACTGCCCTTTTATCCCACACAAAAAACATTATAGTGCTTCAGGATGGAGACATTTGTGTTTGCACTAAGAAAAACTACGAAATTTTTAATTTTGATGGTCAACCTGTACAGAGAGAGATAAAGACAATAGAATGGGAACCGGGTATGATCAGTAAACAGGGATACGCCCATTACATGTTAAAAGAGATTTATGAACAACCCATCATTTTCAGAAAAAATATCCAGGAATACGTGAGAGAAGATGATTTCACACTTCTTAAAGACTACAACTTAAGAAGATTGCTTCTTAACAAATCAAGATACTATTTCCAGGCATCCGGGACCTCACTTCATGCAGGACTTGTTGGAAGATTGTGGCTGGAAAAAATGGCAAGGGTATTAACTGATGCAGATTTTTCTTCTGAATTCAGGTATAGAGAGCCTCTTTTATCCAGAGACACCCTGGTTGTTGCCATAAGCCAATCTGGAGAAACAGC
>JALVLE010000322.1 GCA_027033555.1 Caldifarciminota bacterium
CAGTAATTTGAACCATAAAGTACTTATAAACAAGGCACGATATTTACTCAGATTAGGAAGATACAAAAAAGCCTGGGATATAATCCAGAATCTTGATAATGTTGAGCTTCTTGACGAATTCTATCTTTTTCTCATGGGAAGAGAATATACTCCCAAAAGAGAAACACCGTACATAAGAGTTGTTATGTCTTTTACCACTTTAAAGGACATGGAAACTCTTGATTCTACACTGCTAAATGATTATGATTATATAGATGCGAAATGGATGCTTTTATTTACCCAATCGCTGAAAGAGCTTATGAGTGGAAATTATGAACGTGCATATGATATCATGAGGGGCGTTCAAAATGGATATTTTAAAGCTTCGCTCCTGCTCAATATTGCCAGATATGTTATAAACAGAGGCGGAGATGGAGATCCTTTTTTGAAAGAAGCGGGTGAATTAGCTGAAAAAGAAGATTATCTTGAGGTGCTTTTCTGGATTTACATAGTTCTTGGGAAAAGAGATAAGGCATTCAGACTCTTTGATCAGATGTTTGAAGATAATATTAAATTAAGAGAAAAATACATAAATTCGCGGTCAAAGATATTAAAATAATTTAAAGGAGGGGTAAGATGGTAGAGTTTCTAAAAAAAGTGCCGCTATTAAAGCATATGTCGGAAGAAAGGCTTAAGGAGATAGCTAAAAGGGCAAAAATAAAAAAATATAAAGAAAAAGAAATCATAGTGCGGCAGGGCGAAAATAGCGATAAATTTTATATAATAAAAGAAGGACTTGTAGGAATTGTACTGGAAGTGGATAAGAAAAATGAAGAAGTGGTTGGCAATCTAAAAGGAACAGGAGAATTTTTTGGGGAGATAGGAATTATTTACAATATTCCAAGAAGTGCAACTGTAATTGCCCTTACTCCCACGGAGGTTCTGCAGTTTTCGGATAAAGACTTTATGGAGTTGATTTTTGGAGATGAAAAGGCTCGCCAGATATTACAGGAGCTTGCCGAAAACAGATTAATGCAGGATGAGGAAGCCCTGGAGAAATATAAAAAGACCATTCTTGACGTAATTTACAAATATAATATCTGACGGCGTTATATTCTGCATGTTGTGGGTTTTGCTTGCAATTTCTTATGCCGTTTGTGGAATCGGAGAAGACTTAAGCGAGATATATGGAGATTTTTACTACAAAGAAAAGCCCGTTAATTTTATTAAAGTATCCAGTGTATCTGAGCTTGGTAGTTGTGATGTGGTGGTTGCGGATGTTGAAAATATCAATAATGAGGAATATGTGGATGAATGGTTACTGGCATATTTGAAAAATGGTGGCAATCTTTTACTGGTATTCCGAAACTCTATTAGATTTAGTCGTATTTTAAAAAACATTCCATTTGTTGTAGCAGGTACACTCAAGGTTTCTGACACGTTTACCATTGAGGGGCATGGGATTTTTGCGAATATCAATCACAAAATTGTGGCACCTTCATTGTATTTTATACCGGACACGGAGAAAATTAGGAATTACATGTGCGTTTCGGATAGTGGCTGGCTTTCCGGGCAGATTGTGCTTTATGCAACCCAGCTGGGCCATGGATCACTTGTAGTTACCTCCGTATCACTGAACGAACTGGGAAAGGAAGTTTTTTCAAGAATAATGGGATATTTTTTTCCGGATATTGTAATCTTTGCCAGAAGCTTTGATAGTTTGTATTTAAGGCTTGTGGAAGATGGAACGAAGGAGGGTCTATTTATAAAGTTATACGATGAGAGTTTTGAAGGAGACGTAAATGCGAAGATGGTAGTTACTGAAAAAAGCACAAATCTCATAGCAGGGGATTCAACGAAAATTATATATACCGGGGGTTTTGTCTGTGAAAAACTTGTAAAATGCGATACCACGTTGCCATATAATATTGTGATTTCTCAAAATATGTTTTTTAAGCTTACCAGACTAAGAAAGTTAAAACTTTCTAATGGGGAAAGTAAAGAAATAATTTTTACCAATCTATACGGAGATACCGTTGGGTTTATTTCTAAAAGGGATGACATAGGTGTTTTTCCCTTTGAACTTAGTTCCTTTGAATATAATTATATCCTCTTTTTTCTGAAAGCCCTGTTAACTAAAGAGAGAGCAAATATGTCAAAAAATGTGAGGCTGGCATATTTTACAGGACCTGCGAGTGGTCTTATGAAAAATGTAGTATCAATGGAGATTTATAGTGTTGACGGCAGGCTTGTTATGCATTTTAAAGGCGATGAGGTCCTTTGCTATAACCTTGATGCTTTACCAGACGGAATGTATATAATAAAATTAAGGCTAATTAAAGGGAAAGATAGTGTTTTGCTGTACAACAAGTTTCAAGGAGAAAGTCAATGAAGAAAAAGGTTTTAATCGTTGAACCAGAAAAAGAACTGCAAAATAAAATCGCAGATGCTTTGAGAGACAGGGGGTATCAGGCACTTGGAGCTGAAAATTACGAGGAAGCTGATGATGCTCTACATTTCTTTAAACCAGATGTGGTAGTTATGGAACTCATATTACCTGATAGAAATGGAGTTGATCTGCTTGTAAATATAAAACAGAATCAACCTGGAGCCAAAGTCATAGTGTTCACTGATATAAAAGGTTCTACTATAAAAAAATCTGTGAAAAAGAAAGGAGCTGATCTGTTTATTAACAAGACAGATGATATTGATGAAAATGTAAGGCAAATTATAGATGCCATTGAAAGCCTCTTTAGACCCAGAACTACAGAAGAAAAAGGCAGTGAAGGTTTTAAGGGTAACCTTGAAGGTGTGGATTTAAGGGATCTGGTTCAGGCTTTCTCGTTAATGGGAAGAGATATTATTATAAAAATAAGAGATATAAAAACTTTTAAAGAAGGAACCCTATATTTTATGTCTGGTGCAGTAGTAGAT
>JALVLE010000323.1 GCA_027033555.1 Caldifarciminota bacterium
TGTCTTTTATTGAATTCAAATGCTTTTGAAGCGCTGTGTCTGTTGATAACAGTTTCTGAATTTTATTCACAGCGTTGATAACTGTTGTATGGTCTTTTCCTCCAAAATAATCTCCAATTTTGGTTAAAGTTAGACCAAGATATTCTTTTGCAAGATACATGACTATCTGTCTCGGTATAAGAACTTCTTTTTTTCTTGACCTTGACTTTAAAAGTTTTTTTGAAATGCCAAATTCCTCAGCCACCACTTCTGCGAGTCTATCTATATCAATTTTTCTACCCTTATTTTCCTCTTCAAATACTATTTCCTTGATCTCTTCAAGAGTAAGCGGGCGGTTTATAATAGAAGAGAGCATCTTTATTTTTGTTATTATGCCCTCAAGTTCCCTTACACTTTTCTTATAAACCCTTGCCAGAAAAAGATATGTCTCCTCAGAGAGTACAAGTCCAGAAAGTTCTGCTTTTTTCTTAAGTATAGCCACCCTTGTTTCAAAATCAGGTGGATCTATTCTTACAACGAGTCCCCATCTAAACCTGGAGACAAGTCTTTCCTGGAGTGAATGCATGTCCCCTGGATGTCTATCACTTGTCATAACTATCTGTTTCTCCCGGTCAAAAAGGTAGTTGAACGTATGGAATATTTCCTCCTGCAGCATGTCTTTGCCCTGAAGAAATTGAATATCGTCAATGAGCAGAATATCAGCGCTTCTCAGGTTATCTTTAAAGCCATCATCTCTTTTTTTCTGGAGATAGTTCAAAAGATGTCCCATTATCTGTTCACAGGTAGTGTAAACCACATTGAGGTTTTTTCCTCTTGCAATTATCTCATTGCCTATAGCCTGTAAAAGATGAGTTTTGCCAAGCCCAACACCACCATAAATAAAAAGTGGATTATATTCTCTGCCAGGATTGTCCACAACCCTTGTCGCTGCAATGTAAGCAAGTTCATTTGATTTTCCTACGACGAAATTGGAAAAGGTGTAATCTGACTTAAGATTTTTTGGCCGTTTCCTTCTTCTTTTTTCTATTTTTATTCCAGAAGATGAGCCTGTTTCTTTTATCAGCTCCTCCTCAAGCGGACTGAAGATTATTGTATATTCAGACAAACCGAGTTCTGACTTGATCTCCTCTATTAATGGACGAAACTGTTTCTCTATATATTCTACATAAAAAGATGGCCCCTGCACCTGAACAATCAGCCTTTTGTCATCGGTTACAGAGATCTCCTTAGAGCCGGAAAACCACGTTTCAAATGAAGTATCCGGAAGCCTCTTTTTCAACGCACTCAAAAATCTTTTCCATAAACCGCTTTCTTTTAGAGGTAAAAAGTCACCTAAATGCTCCATTCCAAAACTCCTTTCTTTTCCACCGAAAAATCCACATTAGGCACAGCGTACAAAACGCTGATAAACAAAAAAATATGACCCTTACGAAAAGTTTTCCACAGAGCTAAGTGGAAAACTCTGAAACAAATTGTAGTTTAAATAGTTGCCGTAAATCATTGTGTCGCAATAATTTAACCCAAACATCATTCTCCTGATGATTAATATGATACAGCACCTCCAGTATCAAATCAAACGAAGTAGTAATTTATTGTAATCCAAAGTATTAAGTGGCTAATACGCAAAAGTGGTTCTTTATGTTTTTTACATAATTTCATGCGTTGAAATAACATCAGTCATCCTTGATGCTATTATATGAACATGCGCAGAAAAGACTTTATATTAATAGACATGATTGAAAAAGAGTGGAAAAAAAGGGTTGTATATGGGTTCCTCTCCCTCCTTCTCCCTGGAACAGGGCAGATATTATCTGGCAGAATAGTAAGAGGTATTGTGCAAATGGGATTTTTAGGGCTTTTCATTTATGTAATAAAAACTGTATGGAATGGCTTTAACCCGGGTTTATTTGTTTATCTTATTGGAATAGTTTCCTACTGGATTTATACGGCATGGGATGCATATGCTTATAAGCCTCACAGAACAGCTCCATGTGAGAAGGCGTGTCCTGTGGGACTGGATGTCTCAGGGTATATGAATCTGGCCACTCTGGGAGAATTCAATAAAGCAAAGGAGCTAATATATCATCGCACGCCGTTTATTGGAACTCTTTCCTATATATGTCACGAGCCCTGCAAAAACTGGTGTGCCAGAAGGAAGATAGATGTTCCTCTTGAGATAAGAGCAATAAAGCGTTACATCTACGAAAATGCAGAAAAAACCAGCTTCAGCTTCAAAAAGAGGTATCTTGAGAGAATAGCCATCGTTGGTGCAGGGCCCTCCGGGCTCTCATGCGCCTATTTTCTTTCCAGATTGGGCTATAAAAGCGTTGTTTTTGACGCGAAGGAAAGGCCGGGGGGTGCTTTAATGGAGTTTATCCCTGAATTTAGATTACCGCGCCAGGTAGTGGAGAGAGACGTTCAAGAAATTTTCTCCACCGATCTTATCCAGTTTGAGGGTAGAAAAGCCCTTGGCAGGGATTTTACCCTTCATGATCTTCAAGAAGAATTTGACGCAGTTTATCTTGCAACAGGTGCCTGGGGCAGGCGTGTTCTTGATATACCCGGGGAGAAGCTAAAAGGTGTTGTCCATGCCCTGGAATTTTTAAGGTGGGTGAAATATGGGAAGACTAAAAAAATCCATGGTACCATTATGGTGATAGGTGGAGGGGATGTGGCAGCGGATGTCGCAAGAAGCGCTATTCGCCTTTCTGCTTATAGAAAGGTAATACTTGCCTATAGGAGGAGTAAAAACGAGATAAGGGTGGATGAGTTTGAATTGAGTGAAATGGAGGAGGAGGGTATTGAAATAATGGAGAACGTGGTACCCGTGGAGTTTAAGGGAAAGGAGATGGTAGAAAAGGTAGTGTTTGCAAGGACTGAAGTAAGAAATAATGAGGTTATAAT
>JALVLE010000324.1 GCA_027033555.1 Caldifarciminota bacterium
GAAGAGAGTACCAGTTTTTTATGTCCTGTATTCTCTCTGAGCTTTCAAGGTAAAAGGGTTTGATATTTACGCATGCAAAGATTATATAAATCGCTGTAAAAAATGACATATCTCATACCTCCTTTTTTTCAAGGTATATAGTCTCAAAGTTATATTCTTTATATAATCTGTCCTTACCATGGAGGACCACCACGAGTCCTTTGCCCTTTTTGATTGTCTCTTCAATAATGAGATTTTTGAAAAACTCTATGGAATTTACATCAAGGTTGGAAAATGGCTCATCAAACATGTAAAAGTCCGCCTCTTTTGAAAGGGTCAAAATAATATTCAGCTTTTGCTTTTCCCCGGCGGAAAGTTCACTGAACCTGAGGTTTTTCCTACCATGCACAACGTGCTCATCTGCGAGTTTTTTGTATTTTTCATCTGTGAGCATGTTTAAGTTTTCATCTACGAATGGTAAAAGAAGTGGTGGGAAGAAGGCTACACTGAGGCGGTCCCTGTAGGATTTTTTGTCAACCGAGAAGATGGAAAACCTGTCGTTTATTATTACATCTCCCCCTGATGGCAATATGAGCCCTGAAATTGTATCAAGCAGTGTGGTTTTTCCTGTTCCATTGTCTCCTCTTATTATGTATCCTTTCCCTTTCCTGAACACAAAAGAAAAGTCCCTGAGTATTGTTTTGTCCTCTATGGTCACATCCACAGATTCAAGTTTGATTTCCTTTACTTCATCAATCTTTACGGCACGAGGTCTGTCAGGAGATTTGAGGCTTTTAAACTCTTCAATCCGTGTAATATGTCCTATGGCAGCCTGAACCTCAACCATAACATCTGAAAAATGTTGCAGAGGAGCGCTTATATATCCCATAAGCTCCATAAATGCAATGAGTCCACCTATTGTGAGTCTTCCATGCATAATCTCATAAATTCCCAGAAAAAACACAAACACGGGCATAGAATCAGAAATTACGGAATAGAGTCCGCTGAATGCGAAGGATAATTTCCGATATTTCAGTCTCTCATCAAGTAATTTTTGCACCTCTTTTTTCATTGAGCTGTTTTCAATGTAAGATAGGACCTTTTGAAAGGTGACTATAAATTTAAAAGATTGAATCACATCGTTTGCATACTCTCTCACTCTGGCCTTTATCTCTTCTAATTTAATTGCCATTTTGCGCACTTTTTCGCCCACAAGTCCGTTTAAGAGATAATAAAGGGGCACAAAGGTGAAGACCAAAAGGGTAAGTCGCCAGGATATATGAATACAGGCAACAAGTCCAAATATAAAAATAAACAGCAGTTTTATAGTAAATACAATACTTTCAGTAAGGGTGTCCTCAAGATTCTTGGGTTCTTCAAAAATCCTTGATTGAAAATACCCGGCACCGTAACGTTTGAACAGGGTATAGGGCACCATAAAAAAGTCAGAGAGAAGTTCTGATACCAGTTTTGCATACATCCTGTTTTTGAGTTTTTCACCTGCAACCCTGCTCGTGTAATTAAAAAACTCGCGCAAAAGAACAATCAATATAACAAGAACGCCATAAGTAGTGAGCAGGTGCAAATTCTTTTGAGGCAGGACATCATCCACTATCTTTTTAAAGAGAAGAGGAACTGGAATCTGCAACAGGGTGGCAATAATAAGAAAAATGAACATGCTGAAGAAGAGGAAGGTATAATGAAGCGAGTACCTTTTTAGATACGTCCAGAACAGTTTATATGAGGTTTCTTTCTTATCCATTAACCTTTCCCCTTTTCTTTCAACTTTTTCAATTCATAAATTTTTATAAGCAGGTCCTCTAAGACATATTTCCAGGGTTCGCAAACATTTTTACCTGTCTGCATTTTTTTATAAGGACACCCTCCCCCACAGATGGGAAGGTATTTACACCTAAGACACTCTTCAGAAAGCGGCTCAAAGAGTTCCCATCTGAGAACCCTTTTATCATCTTCTGTGTAATTTTTTACATGTCCTACGCTTTCTTCATTGCGGCCCACGAGGTCATAGCACTTTTTTATACTGCCATCCGCATCTATTATGTAATGGAACGGGGTAATGCCACCGCAAAACACATAGGAGAATTCAGGGTATCTTTCAAAATCAAAACCGTGCCTGTAAAGGAGGGGAATTATTGTGTCCACATACACCCTTCCAAACTCTTCCTCATTAAACAGAGTATCGTCCTGAATGGGAGCGTTTGCATCGTTTTCTCCTGTGACAGGTGAGAAATATATCTCAAGTTTTTCCTTTCTGTTTGGCAGTTCTGACAGCATACCGAGCAGTTCATCTAAAGCATGTATATTGGTTTTATCAACATTTACACGCACTCTAATTGTAAAGTCCAGGTCTTGGGCCAGAATACTCTCCACATTATGATAAATAACATTAAATGTGGGTTTTGCTCCCTGGAGTGGCCTTCTTTTATCGTGAATCTCCGGTGGACCATCAAGGGTTATCTGAGCAGAGGTCACCTGTGCTTCATTGTATAGCCTTCGCGCAATTTCCTCTGTCAGGAGGTATCCATTGGTTACGATTTCTGATTTCAGTTTGAACTTGCGTTCAGAAGAGAGAGACTTAAAAAATCTGCCCATTTCTATTATCTTCTCTACCTCTAAAAGTGGCTCTCCTCCATAGAAAGCCACATGAACCTCCTCTGGCTTAAAAATCTCTATTCTCTCACGGATGAATTGCTTAGAGTCTTCAATGATATTCTTTTTCAGGATGAGGGGTTTTATTCCCTGCTCAAAGCAGTAAGGACAGCGAAAATTACATGCAGTTGTTGGAACAATGGTAAAAAGAAGTCTTCTTGAATACCATCTGCTCAGATGAAAGTTTCTGATGTATGCCTCTTTCTCGTCTATTGTATCCTCCACTATGAAACCTGCATCCATAAATTCCTGGAGTTTTTCCCTGTTTTCCTCTTTTGCGAGCTCTTTCAGATTATTGTAGAGGTACGCATATTCCCTATCAAGGGAGACGAAGTTCTGATTAATGATGTTGTATAGCAGCAGTTCTTCTCCATACGGGATTTCAACGTTATAGAAATTTTTGTGAAATCCTGTCTTTTTTAGTTTCTCCATTTACCCTATTCCTGTTTTATATTTTAAAGTATGTTTTTGGGACATAGTATTGTATCTTTTATCACGTGTTGGAGAAGAATATCCACATCAACATCAATGGGCTACATAGTCCTTTCTTTTTCGGAGCCGATGGTTGAAACAAAATGCTCCCAGAAAAAAGAGCAGGGCAGCATTTGCCCTCAATCAAAGCCCTTTTATGTCGCTGCTTATACTTTCTTTTACACTTTTTACCTTTTTTATCCTGTTTTTTGTAAATCGTATATCCACGAATATAAATGGGTATGCAGGTCTTGCTGTTATCCTTCTAAATCCGTCAGAAAAGTCCGTATAGGAACGGAGCTTAAAGGTGTGAAAAGCGTCAATAAACCCGGCGCTTATCGTAAAACCATGGATTTTGGTCATAAAAGCTAACTGTGTTATAAAATTAGAGCTGTATCTTGTTCCTTCTTCCTCGTATGGGCTTGTGTAAATTGCAAAAAGCTGAAGTCCGCCAAAGGGCAGATTCGTCTGGATATTTACTGGTATTTCATATTTTATATCCCTGACCTTTTTCTTGTTTCCATTTATGAACTCATATAACCATACATCAGGTGTAAAACTTATGTTAGCAAATCCCACGGGCGTCCAGCTTAAAACCAGCCCTCCTCCAATATCTTTTCTGTATCTTAAGTTCATCTCCCTGCTTATTATGTCTCCAGATGCGGTAACTTCTCTTACAGTATAGATATAATTTTGCTTATAAATGTAAGACAGGGTGAGATTTAAGGAAATTCTCGTTTTGATTATTGTTCCAAAATTAAACTCTAAGCTGTTGATATACTCGGGCTTTAAATTGGGATTACCTGCATGAGCCTCATTGGGAAGAACCCATACTTTTACCGGATTGAGACTGAATGCATCTGGCCTTTTAATGCGCCTTGTATAGCTCAAAGTCATGGTATTTAAACCACCAGATCTATATGAAACGTAGAAAGAGGGGAAAATGTCCATGCTTTTGAAGTGTATGGTGTCAATCCTTCTTTTTGCATACTCTATACGTACGCCGGCCGAATACCCTAATTTACTGTAATCTCCGTTTAGCTTGATAAAACCCGCATGTAGTTCTCTTTTATGCGCAAGTTTTGTCTCATAGGTGGTGTCGCCGTAGAATTTATTTAAAGTTGTGGAACTTGCATTTTTTTCTTCATACCTGTACCCTGTTTTGTATTCCAGATGCCATATTTTACCCTGATGCTTCACATCAATTCTTATCCTTTTCCTTGACCCGTTCCCTTGAGTTCTTGTTCCGCCTATTATACTGTCATCATATATTTGAGGATTATCCAGATCCTTGTTTGATTTAAGATTTCCTGCGTACAGATTTATATCCCATCTATTGTGATTCTCTAACTTTTTAGTAAAGTCAAGTGAAAGGGCATATACGTTGGAGGTCCATTTTTCGGAAAGTGGGACATGGAGATTTTTGTTATCGGTGGTAGTGTATTTCATATCTGACCGGGTTTCAAATATATACCTTCCCAATTTTCCCTCTATCCCAAAGGAAGAATTCTTGTCTATGGTGTAAACTATGCCAGCACGCAGAGATGCAGGATTATCAATGTTTGTCACACTTGAATTAAAAACCTTCATAGTGTCTGTATCTCTTACGACCTCCATATCATAAAGCATTTTCTCTCCATATTTAAAATATGGGATATTTATGTAAAAGCTCGTTTTCTCCTTCTCTATTCCCCAGAGTACCGAGGCACCATAATTCTGGTTTGTCCCAAGCCTTACATTTATACTTCTACCAAATTTTGTTCCTTTTCCTTTAAGGATTATATTTACAATGGCATTACTTTCTGGATCGTATTCTGCTCCAGGATTTGTAATAAGTTCTATTTTCTCTATTTCGCTTGCAGGTATTTCTTTCAGTGCCTCTTCTGGTTCCATCATTGTAGGCTTTCCGTTTATTAAAACAATGTAATTTTTGCTATTTTTAATCTCTACTTCTCCGTTGATACCTACCTTTACGCCCGGCACACCCCTTAAAACGTCTTTTGCAGTCCCTCCTTCACTTATAATGTCACCTTTTGGTCTTATTACAATTTTATCCACTTCAACATTTATCTTTTCCGGCCTGCCCTTTACCACAACCTCCTTCATCTTCAAATACGCCGGTTTTAAATAAATTGTTCCCACGTCGTAAATTTTTCCATGTATGTTCAGATATTTGGTTTTTGTCTTCTTGTAACCTATGTAATCAGCGATTAGATAATAGATTCCTGGTTTAATTCCCTTTATGACAAAGAGCCCCTCCTCATCTGTATAAGTTCCCTGTATTTGTTTCCCGGTGGTGTCATATACGACAACTACAGCATATTCAAGCGGTTTTCCGGTTATACTATCTTTTACAAAACCTTTTATGGTAGAAAGATACCCTGCAACAATCAATATCCACACGCTATTCACCATATCCCTCCTTCTCTTTTTAACTTTTAAAGGTTCAGCTATATTTCAGAAAACAGTATTTGCTCAGGCAAAATCTCATACTACATTTAATATGGGTGCTGTCACCCTGTATGCTGTATTTATCTTTACAGAATAATGCCGGGCAATGTATGGATGTAGTATCAACCAATGTGGTATCAGTCTGTGCTGGTTTGTGTAATATTCTCATGTTGCACGCCTCCTATTTTTATTATTCTGTCAAACTCAAAGTTTTTCTTCAAGTCTTCCCTATGGGATACAATTATTACGGTCTTTTCTTTGAGATACTTCTTAATAAGTTCGGTTAATTTCTTTACAGATACGCTGTCAAGGTGCTGAAACGGTTCGTCAAATATATAGACTTCTGCATCCTTTACAAGTGTTCGTAAGATGTTGATTTTCTGAAGTTCTCCCTGAGAAAGATTGCCCGATTGATTCAAAGCTATTGGCAAGAGATTCCAGAGTTCATTCAGTCTTTGTTCCCTTTCTTTTATTCCCATAGCAATCTGCTTTTTTAAATCCAGTGGAAGCACGGGAGTATTGGAAGGTACATAGCTGAATGCATCTGGTGGCAGGGTTTCTATTTCACCCTCTTTTGGACAGAGCAATCCAGTAATAAGATGACATAGGGTAGTTTTACCTGCTCCATTGGGGCCTGTAATGAGAACTTTCTCTTTGTGTTTGATAATCAGACTGAAGTTTTCAAAAATGCTTCTATTATCGTAGCTGAATTTTACCATATTAAGTTTTATGTTTTTGTCAGAAGATAATTTTACTTTTTCGCAACTGTACATTCCACTTTCTTTCAATTCCTCAAATCTTTCTATGGTGCTATTTACAGTATAAATACTGGAGATAATAGAAAACAGCGCTTCTGATGAATGTATTACCTGCCAGATTAGATTTGAGAATCCTATGTATCCACCAATGGTAAACTTCTTTTTCAGTATTAGAACGCCAGCAATAAATAGCAGAATAACCCTGAGAAGATTTTGAGCTATGTTAGAGATTGTACCATAACTGTATGTCTTACGTTTCTGGTAAAATAAGAGAGCAAGATATTCCCTGAAGATTTGAGAATAAATGTTTTTTAGAAATTCCATAACTCCCAGAACTCTAATAATAGGTGCAAATTTCAGAACATTTGATATATGCTCGTATGATTTGCCCAGTAATTCATTCAGCTCGCGGTTTAATTCTTTTAATAATTTCCCGAAATTTATATCTATAAGCAGGTGAAATGGCACATATACAAGAGTAATAAGAGTAAGCAAAGGAGAAAGTTTAAATGCAAAAAAGAAGCCTATGATAAACCACAGTAGATTCAAAAGCATTGCCCAGATGTTTGAGACTATACTCTCGGCTATCTCTGATGCCTCTGTGAAAATTCGTGATAAAAAATACCCCTCCCCTTTTTCTTTAAACTCTTTAAGGTTCAGATTGAAAATGCTGCTCATTGTTTTCATTTTAATCTTATAATCCACTTCATTCCGTAGTTTAAAAAAGCTTATATTTGCGAAGTAGTTCATATTCACGGCTTAATAGATATCCGTTTGTGAACATAGAAGTTGCCCATTTTATATTATCCGGAAGAGATTTTTTAAGTTCATCACATAGCTTAAAGATAAAATCAATCTTTAAAAGTGGCTCACCTCCGAAGAAATTTAGCTCCAGGTAACTTGCATCCAGTTTCTTTAACTTTTCAAGAATAAAGCCAATAATCTGAGGAATATATAAATCTGACAGGGAATTGGGCCTTTTAAAATCAACAAAACAGTAAGGACATCTGAAATTGCATGCACTTGTGGGAACAACAGTTACATGAACTTTATTTGATTTCCATCTCGCAAAGTTGAAATTTCTTAAAAGGAGTGCCCTTTCATCAACATCATCATCCAGAATAAAGTCAAGTCTTTTAAATTCTTCAAGCTTTTGCAGGTCTTTTTCCCATAGGTCCGGGTTTAAATAAAACTCTTTATGCGCTTTATCCAGATACACAAAAGCCTGATTCAGGATATTATACAGCAAGAGTCCATCTTGGTATGGAACTTCAACGTTATAAAAATTTCTATGCATTTTGCTCCTCCTTTCATTTTGCAGGGGGTAGCGAGGGGTAATAACAAACAGTTATTTCTTGTCTCTATCTGAAGAAGAATATTTGAGGAAACATAGATGTGAAGCGCAATACAAGAAAGAACATTGCGTATCAGTAATGATGTTCCCCTTTCCAATATGAAGTTCCTTCATAGCTTCCCTCCTTTTTGTTTTTTATTCGTTTTTCCCCTCGCTACCCGTGTGTATTGCTACAATGTGTGCTATTTATTATAAGGGGGGGGGAGTTTTGTCAATATCATAGTTTATTTATTTGTGCTTAATTTTCTATGTTCGGGAGTAACACGTGAGTATAAGTAGAATCCACTTTAGAACGTTTGCAAAAATATGTTCATGTTTTCAGACTCGCTATGTTTCCTCTATAATTTTAAAATTAAAAAGGAGGAGAGCATGAAAGATTGGGCATTGATACTTGGTGCGTCAAGTGGTTTTGGGAAGGCAACTGCCCTGAAGCTTGCAGAAAATGGAATAAATATTATTGGTATTCATTTTGATAGAAAGAGCGCAATGAAAGAGGTTGAAGCACTTATTGAGGAGATAAGGAGCAAAGGAGTTGAGGTTCGTTATTATAATATAAATGCAGCAGACGAGGAGCAGATGAACCATGTTCTTGATGAAATAAAAGAAATGTTTGAAGAGGACAAAGAGGAGAATAAGATAAGGGTCCTGATGCACTCTCTTGCCT
>JALVLE010000325.1 GCA_027033555.1 Caldifarciminota bacterium
ACCACCCTTTTTTGTAAACCCAATCATAGGTTCCAGGCCAGACACCAAACTTTTCCCCATCATCAAATATAATTGCACCATCTCCTTCTGCATTTTCCCGCACCCATTTTAAATATTCAATAACCTCCTCGGTCTTGTGGAAAGGAACAAGATAACGAAGGGTCTGATTTATCGGAAACACTGCTATCTTTTTACCTTCAAACTCAGTAAGATAATACCCAAAAAGCCTACTCTGCTCCACCCCAGCCTGTAAAAAATGATAATCATCAACCACAACATACGTGAGATTCATTTCAACAAGCGTCTTAAGCACATCCGCTTCATACACCCTCTCAGTGAGCCATAATCCTTTCGGTCTTTCTCCGAACCTCTTCCTTATATATTCTATGGCTTTTCTTATCTGAAGCCTTCTGTCCCGCTCGGGAATGGATGCAAGAACTGGCTCGTAAAACCCGCTTATCACCAGCTCAATCTGATTTCTGGCGAGCATTTCACCGATAAGGTCTAAAAATTCTGGATGTTTTTCTTCAAAAAACTCCCATAATGCTCCTGTGAAATGAAGAGTGAACTTAAATTCAGAATATTTCTCCGCCACTTCAATAAAAGGTAGATAACTTTTTTGATACGCGTCCTCAAAAACAAAATCAAAATTACCAACCGGTTGATGAGAATGAAGACCAAGAAGTAATTGTACTTTCTCACTCTTCATCTTGACCTCCTTTAAACTATCCAGTCCTCCTCAAGTTTTTCGGGAGTGATTAAAGGTAACATATAAAAACCATATTGTGGATACCTCTCTTCCTGCACATCATCCTGTATGATATTTATTGCTAATCTTAAAACATTATCCTCGGTTACCTTATCAATTGGAAACCTACACTCAAACACTTTACCCCTTACACAATCCGGGGATTCTCCCTCAAGAAGTTCCATAATCTTATCGCCATTTTTATTGAAAAACTCAATTCTGAATCGGCCTTTTAGTCTGTCCAATCCATCCCTGCCCTCTATCCTTATATAAACATTCTGCTCATCTCTTCCAAAAAGCATACGCGATAAGGAGAGGCTCTGCCTCTGCATAACGCCCCCCTGCCCCTTAGTTAAATCAACTACCCCCGCGCCAAGCCATTCAAAGAAATTGTTAACTCTACCATCTATCTTCGGACTTATAAAATCGCTTTCTTCTTCCACTATACAACTTACGGCTTTATTTTCCGATATAGGAATGTCAAGGAACCCAGGATAGGTTTTCCCAAGCAACCTATACACTTCCTTTAAATGACTTCTGTAGAGAAAATCAAACATGCTCTTGTAAAATGTGGGATTATCATCCCCATACCACCAGAACCAGTCAGAACCTTCAGCGTACATAAGCTCCTTCTCTGCTTCCTGATTGGTAGGTACTTCGTGAGCCACATCTTTTTTAACTTTAACAAGATATTCCCACGCCCTGTTTTTCTCTTTGTGTCCAATCCACGTGGTGAAATCCGCCCTTATCCAGGAGCCCGGATGCAACCTTTTTAATGGTTTTGTATCAAGTTCAAGAAGATCTCTTCCTGAAATAAATTCTATAACTCCGCTATTTACCAGAGCCTTAAATAGGGCTTTCAGGAAAGGTACTCCACCATTTTCATAGTTTTCCCACGGATTTTCGCCATCAAGGATGACGCTCACGATTTTACCACCCTTCTCTGCGATATTTTGCACTTTATCAACAAAATAGCCCACCCCCTCATTTACCCTTAACTTATAGAGGTCAAAACCAAGATTATCGGAAAGCTCCCTGTCTCTAAAAAGCATTCTAACTCCGGAAAACTCATACAACTCATAAATTTCAGCAGGAAAGCTGCCTGTTCTTATAACGTAACCAAGAGATTTTTCCAGTATTCCTTCATCTGTTGCCGTCCACTTCACATTATGCTTTGCAATCATTTTTATAAATTCTTCGGATACAGAACCTTCAGAAGGCCACATACCAAGAGGTTCTATTCCCAACACGTTCTTTATAAACTCTTTGCCTTGTTTTACCTGCTTCTCTGCATTCTGGGGGAATTTCCATGTGGCATCTGGAAGAAGTGTATAAGGATTGGAAATTTCAGCACATTTTGAATCTATGAGTAATGGAGCAATAGGATGAGCGTATGGGGTAAAGGTTATGTCAACTTTCCCTTTTTCCATAAGTGCTTTATAAAGTGGCACCACTCTTCTTAAAATCTCTTTATGGACTTTCAGAAGTTCCTCTTTTTCGCTCTCTGTAAAGGAATGATCTTTGTTTTTAAGCTCTCTTAACAAAGGAAACTCCTCCTCAGCGGTCACAGAGGTGTTATACAGATAAAACAGCATTTGGAGGTCTCTTATTTCCTGAGTTGTAAACCTTCTTACTTTCTTTTCTATATCATAAGGACTCCCTCTCTTATCAAGTAAGTACAAATACCTTCTGGAATGTTTTAGCTTTGAGTTATAATTTATAGAAAAGAAGTTTTCCAAAATAAAAGCAACTTCCTTCTGCGTTAACATTGATGCATCCTTTTTGAAATGTTCCAGAAACACATCTTCATAATCACCGTTTATATAATCCTGTAACTGCTCAATAAGCGTTGGGACAAAATTTACAACTATTTTTACACCATTACTCTCCTCAATTACTCTGGCTACATCGTAATACTCTCTTATACCGTGAAGATATACCCAGGGCATGTAATATAGTTTTTTTCCGTTCTTTCTGAGCCTGTAAACAGGCTGATGCATATGAAGCAGAAGTAACAGTTTTACTTTATCCATAACTTTATCTTCCTGACAAACTCTTTGAGAAGATTCTCTGCCTTTTCCCTCTTTGTGCTTTCTGCAAATACATGAAAGCTTGGCTCATATTCATCAGGATGCACC
>JALVLE010000326.1 GCA_027033555.1 Caldifarciminota bacterium
TTTAAATCCACTTCTGCCCTGGAATCTTCCTCATAGGACAGATCAAGTACCAATCTTCTACCAATCTTCCCCACAGACACAGCTCCTATAAACTCTTTTATAGGATTTTCCTTTATAAGCTTTTTTTCCAGCATAAATGTGATTGCATCATAAAGAGCGGAAAATCCACCATTTATAGAAGCTGTGCGTGTGCCACCATCTGCCTGGAGGACGTCGCAGTCAATCACTATCGTAAAGCCTTCCAGTTTGCGCAGATCAACCACTCCACGAAGTGCTCTTCCGATGATTCTGGAAATTTCAACAGAGCGCGAATCAAGCCTTCCCATTCTTGACTCTCTTGGTTTCCTTTCATGAGTTGAGCGTGGCAGCATGGCATATTCTGCCGTAATCCAGCCCATTCCAGCATTTTTCATCCAGTGGGGCACCTGCTCGCTTACGCTTGCTGTGCATATCACCTTAGTATTTCCCATTTCCACGAGGCAGGAGCCCTCAGCATTTTTCACAAAATTACGTATTATTCTGAAAGGCCTTAATTTAGTATCGCTCATTTTACATCTTCTCCGGTGCGCTTACCCCTATTATGTCAAGGGCTCTTTTTGTAACATTTTTCACAGCCAAGATTAAAAATAATCTCGCTGCGCTTAGTTCTGGTTTTTCAGGATTTACTATACGATTTTTCTGGTAATAATTGTGAAAAATATCGGCGAGTTGTATAAGATACCTTGGAATCTCATGAGGCTCCATACGAATTGCTGCTTTCTCAATGATGTCAGGGAAATACATCAGTTTTCTCATAATCAGTCTTTCCTCTGGCAATGTTAACAGTCTCAGGTTGTTGTCTTTTGGCACTATATTGTTTTCCTCACCGTGTTTTAATAAGGAGTGACTTCTGGCATGCATATACTGAACATAATAAACCGGGTTTTCTTTCCCTATTTTCTTGGCAAGATCTATATCAAAGTCAAGATGGGCATCGGTTGTTCTCATAAGGAAGAAAAATCTTGCTGCATCCTTTCCAACCTCTTTTAATAATTGTTTTAGTGTATAAAATTGCCCCTGCCTTTTTGACATCTTTATTTTTTCTCCGTTTCTTAACAGGCTGACCTGCTGAACAATAATTATTTTAAGCTTGTTGGGGTATCCGAGGGCAGCAAGCCCTGCTTCCATTCTTTTTATATATCCATGATGGTCCGGTCCGAGGATGTTGATAAGCTTATCGTATCCCCTTTGCAGTTTATAAAGATGATAGGCAAGGTCATAAAAGAAATAGGTGCCGGTACCGTCTCTTCTTATGATTACGCGTGGTTCTGTGTCTCCAAAGTCAGTGGTTCTGAAAAACGTTGCACCGTCCTCAAAGAACAAAAATTTTTCTTCCCGCAAAATCCGAAGAACAAGACCTGGATATTTGCTATTTCTTATGAATGTCTCCCGTGTTATATGATCATATTCAACTCCAAACTCCTTCAAAGTGTTAAGTTGTTCCTGTAAGATGGTTTCTGTAACAAAAGCAGGCAGTTCTTCATCAGGGATATTCTCTTTAATAACCTTTTCGGCTATGTCCTTTAAATATTCTCCTTTATACCCCTCTTGAGGGAAAGGCTCTTCAATACCTTTGAGTTTTTTTATCCACCATTTTACACTTTTTACAAGGTTTTCCACCTGTTTGCCTGCGTTATTAGAGTAAAATTCGCTTTCTACTTTGTATCCCGCGTTATTTAATATTCTTTTAAGAGAATCCCCTACAGAAGCTGCCCTGGCACTAACCACATTTAATGGTCCTGTGGGGTTTGCAGATACAAATTCCAGGTTTACGTACTCGTTATTGCCTATATTCACCCTACCGTACTCTTCAGGATTCCGGTTTATTTTTCTCAAAATATTATGAAGTGTTTTGTTGGCAAGTTTTATATTAAGAAACCCTGTTTGTGTACTCACTTCGCTCGCAATATGTTGGAGTTTTTTCATTACCTCCAGTGTGATAATGTCTCCAACTGTTTGTATGGGCTCTGAAAGTTCTTTTTTGAGTCTGAAAAGAAAGTTAGACGAGTAATCCCCGAATTCAGGCTTGGGTGTCTCTTCAAATATTACATCCGTATCAACATTAAAAGTACTTTTTAAAGTATCTTTTACTATATTTTCAAGGTAATGTTTTATATTGTCAGGTATCTGTTCCATTTTTAAATTCACTCCTTTTTGCTCCTCCCCATAGGGATTCTAAGGCATAGTATTCTCTTCCTTCTCTTGTAAAGAGATGTACGAGAAAGTACCCATAATCCATAAGATACCACTTTCCGCCTCTTTTACTTTCTATATGATGTGGCAAAATCCCCATATTGTCAAGTTTTTCCTGAATATTAACAGAAACTGCTTCCATATGATCATAACTTTCACAGGTGGCTATGATAAAAAAGTCTACAAAATGCTTTTCCATCTCGGTAAAATCAAGTAATATCACATCCTCGCCCTTTTTTTCAAGTATTGCATTAATTACTGTTTTTAATATTTTATCCATTTTTGCTTTCCTCCATTAAGGTTTTTGCATGGTGGACTGCGCTTTCGGTTATTTTGTCTCCAGATAACATTCTTGCAATTTCAAGGATTCTCTCCTTTTGACTTAATTTGGTTATTTTTATGTTACTGGTGTGTCCATCTCTTTCTACCAGGTAATGTGAATCGGCAAAGGCTGCTATCTGAGGGAGATGCGTTATTACTATCACCTGGCTGTGAAGTGAGAGCTCTTTCAATCTTTCTCCAACGATTTTTGCTGTTTTACCTCCAATCCCTGTGTCTATCTCGTCAAAAACAAGCAATTTGTCACTATCCTTTCCAGATGTGAGTACTTTAAATGCAAGGAGTATTCTGGAAAGCTCACCTCCTGACGCAACGTATTTTATAGGCGATGGGGGTTTTTCGCTCGTTGTGATCAGGAATCTTACCTTGTCAATTCCTTTTTCATAAAGGGGGACATCGTTGATTTCTACTTTGAATTTTATTTTGGGAAAACCAAGTTTTTTCAATTCGCTGCTAATCTTTTCTTCAAGACTTGCAAGTTCCTTGCGTCTTAACTGGCTTAAGCCAGATGCTAAGGCCCTTACTTCCTTTTCAGCTATGTGTACCTCATTTTGAAGCTTTCCTATTTCATCAACTTCTCCGCCAAGTGTTTCAAGGTCTCGCTTTATGCGCTCTATTTCTTTTAGTATATCTTCGGATGATACAAGACCGTATTTTCTCATAACTTTTCTTAATTCAAAAAGCCGTTTTCTTTTTTCTTCCAGAGTATCAGAGTCTAAAGTGAGAGCATTAAGCTTTTCTTTAAAGGTATTAAATAACTCCTCTGCATTGATCATAATGTTTTCAATCATTGAGATCAGCTCTTTGCTACCTTTGTCTTTTGAGATGGTATCTCCGAATACTCTAATATAAGCTGATACTTTTTCATAGACGCTATCTTTATCCTCATAAAATAAAGCTATACCCTCTTCAAAGGCTCTTTTTAATTCTTCAAGATTCTCAAGAATGTAAATTTCTTCCTCAAGCTCCTTTTCTTCTCCGGAGTGGGTGTTTAAGGATACAAGTTCGTTGAGTTTAAATTTCAGAAACTCCTTTTTTTCCTTTAATTCTTTGAGCTCTTTAAGTTTTCTATTTAATTCATTCTTCAATTCAGTCCATTTTTTAAATGCAAGTATCATTTCACTTCTTTTTTCAGTAATGCCAAGCAGAATATCAAGATAATCTATGTGGGTTTCTTCATCAAGAAGTGTAGAACTCTGGTGCTGGGACGAGATTTCAATGTGTTTCCCGATTTTTTCAATTATAGTTTCACGCGTTACAGGTGTATCGTTTATAAAAAAACGACTGCGCCGTTTTTCAGGGTTTATTGTTCTCCTCACTATTAGCTCGCTGTCGTATGTTTCAAATATACCTGTAATTTCTACAGATTCATTGCTTTTAAATCTATCCCAGATGATTTTATCACCTTTTAAAAGGTTTATTATACCTATTAGCATGGATTTACCCGCACCAGTCTCTCCTGTGATTGCATTAAATCCATCATCAAAGGTGATTTGACCACTACCGAGTAAAAGATAGTTTTTAAAGTATAATTCCTTTAATTTCATCCCCAGGAGAGTTTTTTACTTATAAGACGGAAAAATCGTGTATAGTCTTCAAATTCAACAAGGTTTACGGTCCTTCTTGACCCATGTATAACAAAGATGTCGCCTGATTCAGCCTCTACGGTGATCTGTCCATCAATGGATACCGTTATTTTTTCCCCTTTAGTTTCTCCCTTTAATTTTATTTTCATCCAGTGAGGGAGTACTATAGGTCTTAGGGTTAGTTTGTGAGCGCATATTGGGGTGAGGATCATGAGTTTTTCTTCAGGATGGGCTATTGGACCTCCTGCAGAAAGATTGTAAGCAGTGGAGCCTGTAGGTGTAGAAATGATAATCCCATCGGCTTTGAACTTTGAGAGAAGAACATTGTCAACACATATGCTTATTTCTATCATTCTCCAAGGGTCTTTCACTCTCATGGTAACATCGTTTAGAGCGTTGAATCTATTTTTGTCATTTTTTACGTCTATCGTAAATCTCCTGCTTATTGAGTAATCCCCCTGAGTAATACGGGAGATGGCTATTTTTATCTCATCTGGCTCTATCTGGGTAAGAAAGCCCATTCCTCCGAGGTTTATGCCAAGTATAGGGGTTTTGCGTGCATAACGTGCTGCTCTCAGAAGTGTTCCATCTCCACCAAGTGTGATAATTATATCGGCATAGCGGTTAAGCTCTTTTTCATTTATCAACCTGGCATTCTGGTATTCAGTTCCAAGGTTGCTGTCTATAAAGATTTCGTGCCCTTCTAATTCCTTAAAAAGCAAGCCCAGGACGTCTTTTATCCCGGGCTTGCGTGGATTTCCTGTTATAGCGAATCTCACCCTATGATTTCTGTGCTTGTGCTTTTCTTATTTTATAGAGCCTCCACTCAATTACAAGTGATGCTACCACGAAAATGGAAGAGTAAGTACCAACTATCACGCCGATTGTGAGAGCAAGAGCAAAGTCAAATATTACGGGACCACCAAAAAGCAGAATAGATATAAGCACAATAAGTGTGGTTAATGAGGTAATTACAGTTCTTGACAATGTTGCATTTATTGAAGAGTTAAATATTTCAATCATTTTCTTCACCGATACACCCTGTGAATATTTGCGGAGTTCTTCCCTTATTCTGTCAGATACCACTATGGAGTCATTTATAGAATAACCAACTATTGTCAAAAGAGCTGCGACGATCTGGATGGTAATTTCACGGTTCAAAAGCGATAGAAGACCAATGGTAATAAACACGTCGTGGAAAAGGGCGAGAACAGAACCAATACCAAAAGCAAGATCAAATCTTATCCAGATATAAATCAGCATCAGGAAAAGACCAATTGTCAGAGCTTCAAGGGCTTTTATCTGGAGCTCCTTACCAACGCGGGGGCCTACGCTTTCATTCCTTTCCACTGTCACTTTAAGCCCTGTTTTTTGTGTAATGAGTTTTGCAAGGTCATCTGCATCATAATTTTCTTTATATCTTAACAAAAACGTTGAGGGATCGCCAAAGGTCTGTATTTCAACGCTCTTAAGACCTGCATCTTTGCGGAGTATTTCTCTGAGCTTGCCTACATCATAAGGTTTTTCCAGTTTTATCTGGACGAGGTTCCCCCCTGTAAAATCAACACCGTATTTAAGACCTCCATGGACTATAATGCTTACTATTCCAAGTAGTATAAAAAACAGCGAAATTCCAAATGCTATTCTTCTTTTACCTATAAAATCATAATTGGGGTTTTTAAAGAAAGTTATCATGACAGGCCTCCTAAATTCTCAGGGTTTTAATATTTTTCACTTTATACAGGTAATCAAAGATAATCTTGGTTACAAATACTGCCGTAAAGAAACTCACAATAATACCAATTGTAAGGGTTGTCCCAAATCCTCTGATGGGCCCAGTGCCGAATTTAAGCAGAACAAGAGCTGCAATTATTGTGGTAACGTTTGCGTCAAAAATAGTAATTGTCGCCCTGTGATATGCTGCATCAATAGCGTTTTTAGGACTCTTACCAGCACGGAGTTCTTCTCGGATTCTCTCAAAGATAAGTACATTGGCATCAACGGCCATACCTACTGTTAATATAATACCTGCGAGTCCTGGCAAGGTAAGGGTTGCATGAAATGCCACAAGAAAAGCAAATATGAAAATGAGGTTAAGCAACAGAGCAAAGTCCGCTATCAGTCCGGACACGTTGTAATAGAATATCATAAAGAGCACCACAAGTAAAAAACCTATAATAAGAGCTGTAAGGCCTCTGTGAATAGAGTCTTTACCCAGAAGCGGACCCACTGACCTTTCTTCTATAATTTTTACAGGTGCGGGAAGTGCACCTGCTTTTAAAATTACAGCTATTTCTTTTGCTTCTTCTAAAGTAGGTATACCCTCTATTATTGCACTTCCGCCTCTAATCCGTTCCCTTATAACAGGAGCAGTTTGAACCACATTATCAAGTACAATAGCCAACCTTTTGCCTACATTTTTGCCAGTTATGTAAGAGAATTTTCTTGCCCCCTTACGATTAAACATCAGCTCCACTATGGGTTGCCCTGCTATCTGTGAACCTGGAGAACCTATCGTATGGCGTGCTGTTTTTAAGTCCGCTCCTGTGAGCACCGGTTTTGCCTCAAGAAGGTAAAGGGGTTTAATTTTTGTTCCATCTTCTGTATATTTAACTCTGCCCCAGTAAAATTTGTATTTTTTCCCGAGAATTTGTTTTACTATATCAAGGTTAAGTATGGAATCAACTTTAGCCCAGTCATTTTCCTCTACATAGAATACTCCTCCGCCCCCATTTTCAAGGAGAGAGAGGAACGGCCCCACTGTACCTGATGTATCTCCTTCTTCTCTCTGCAAAGCCCTGTCTATTTTTTCCACAATGCTGTTTGCCACTTTCTCATCTGCAACAATGTGAAATTCCAACATAGCGGTCTTGCCAATAAGTTCCTTTGCCCTTTCCCTGTCCATAACTCCAGGTAATTGCACGAGGATTCTAAATGCTCCAACCTTTTGAATAGATGGCTCAAATACGCCCCACTGATCTATTCTGTTACGTATAATTTCTATAGCTCTATCTACCGCTCCTTTCCACTGTTTTTCTGGCAGTTTTGATTTATCTACTTCCAGTAACAGATACATCCCACCCTGTAGGTCAAGTCCAAGGTTCAGAGCTTTTTTTCGTAGTTTTTTGAGTTCAGCAGGTTTCATCACTTTTTTCACATCCTCTGGCATGGTGTAATATTTATATGTAGGCCACAGGCTCCACAAAGCTGCCAAAATCGCTATAAGGGTAATAAGAGCACGCCATTTGAGACTATTCAAAAGACAATCCTCCTTTTTTGGTCTTTAATTATACGATTTAAAAGGTGCATATTCAACCAGTGCACCACTGGATTGGCCTAAAATATCATGGATTTCCGAAAACGCTGTAAAATTTAACTTGCCATATTTAAAGGTAATACTTACTCCTATTTTATAAGGTGTTGTGGAGAAAAAGATAAGGAAAGATATTCGTTTTGTAATTAAAAACGTCTGAAAGATCGCCACTCTAAGTGGCATATATTTCTCTCCTTCAAGATATAAAGAGGTTATACCAGCAGGGGAGTCAATATTTATAAGCGCAGGGAGTTTAACATGGGAGGGAAAAGAAGATATACCTGTATGAAAAGTGAGAGCTTTTGTAATACTTATGCCTGTTGATATGGAGAAGTCAAGGGAATTTTTTGTCACAGGTAAAAATTCCCTGCTATAGGATACGCATATACCATAATTTACTCCTTTTATACTGTGCCTTATTGCAAAGCCTGCTTCTAAAGATCTATAATAAGTTTGCAAAGCTATGTAGTTTGCGGAGAAGCTGGTGGTGTTTTCATTGTAGGCTGCAGCAAACATTATTGTGCCTTTAATATTGTAAAAGTTTCGGGCACCCAGCTGTATGCTGGTGTTTTCTGGATATATGTCCGGAAATATTTTATATGTTCCCACCCCCTGCCTATAAGCAGTAAAATCGCCCAGAAATCCACCAGTGATTGTAAAGATGCTAAGAACAATGTAGAACATTAGTGATTGCGAATAAAATCAAGCTCAAGTTTTATAAAGCTATTCTCATTGTAGCCTGCCGGACCGTGAATATTACAATAACTGACGGGTTCATCACCTTCCCTGTATGGAACCTCATCTGTCCGGGGGCAAAAGTCTGTTGCAAGGAGTCCAGATTGAAGACACACATCCGCTATCAC
>JALVLE010000327.1 GCA_027033555.1 Caldifarciminota bacterium
ATTAAGTAGAACGCAGGAAAAAAATCCCTTTCTCACACCTCACTGGGTGTTTCTTTCCTATGACTATTTTGGGGTAAAAGAGGTGTTTGATTTTTATGTATTAAGGTCTAACGGTGAAGTGATTGGTTTTTTACCTCTTTCGGTGGACACAAAAGAAAACTGTGTTACTACTGTTAATGCTGACCTCAAGAGGGCAATTACCGATATATTGGCTGATCCCTCTGTGAAGGGCAGTATTTTTGAGTTTTTGCTTGAAAGGTATGGCCGGATCAGGTTCCCAAGGGTTCTGGAAAATTCATCCACGTTATGGGCCATGGAGAGAAGTGTAAATGGTAAAGAAGCAGTATTTGAAAAGGAGCATACCGATAATATAAATAAAATTGAACTTATGGAAGACTTTGACAGGATGTTATATAGAGAAAAGGGAAAATTAAGAGGGAAGGCGATTAAACTTATGAAGAAAGTAGAAAGGGATGTGGAAGTGAATATTTCAGTTCATACCGGTAAAAAGGACAGTGCCCTTTTACTTGATGAAGTGCTTGCCCTTTCTGAGGAGGGGATTTTTTCCATTGGAGAAGCAGCATTTTTGAGAGATGTTACATCTTTGTTTTCCCCTTCAGGTTGGGCACGTATCTATATTTTTAAAGCAGACGGGTGGCCGGTTGCTGGGGGAGTGGTTTTTTCCTATGAAAAGTCATCTTTTCTCTACGTATTATCTCACAGAAAAGAGTCCGAGGAAATAAGAGCAGGTGATTATTTGTTTTTGAGGATTCTTGAAAATGAAAGTAAAATTGGCACAAGATTTTTCTATTTCTTTGATGATGGCTTTACCCCACTTATTTCTTCCAGCAAGCTGAGAATCAAAAAAGCGCTTCTTAAAAAGAATAATGAGTCTTAACAGGGGGATTTTCTATACCCCCTTACTCATTAAAGAAAAGGGAGATTCTCCCTTAAAATTATTTGAAATAAAAATCCCCATTTTAGGAGAAAGGATTGGCAGAATACTTGCTGGAGATGAGCCCAGGCGGATGCTTCTTCTGGATTACATTAGATCAATAGAACATATTGCCACGCATATAGCCAGAATTAGTGGAAACGTTGTATATGCATATTGGGATAGGATATTTGTTCTGTTAGAAGAGAGAGCAGGATACAAAGAGGATCTTTATAAGAAATTACAGGAGATACTAAGTGAGATGTTCTCTTTTAGAAGATTTGTTTTCAGGGAGTTTGAAATAAAAGACCTTCCCTATGTGCCTATTCAGGTAAAAATAGACAAGGAAAAAGAAATTACCCTCTTAAAAATTACCGGGGAAGAACGCGATTCCAGCACATCTCGGAAAGTTATCCCATTTGATTTTCACAGGATTCAGATCCCAATGATGTTTACTGGCTTATATTTGTTTGAAGATGCATTTTATTTTTTAATAGAGGTTAATTTTAACAAAAAACGTTTCAAAAAAACTGTAAATTTTGTAAAGCGTTTTGCAGAAAATGAAACTTTTATTCATATTGCTCCAGTTATAGAACACAATATCTTAAAAGTACAGGGTGCTTTTACAGAACCGTTCCCGATTATTAAACACAGGGTAAAAAGTATTGTGAATATTTTTTCCAGCCTGGCTGATTCTTCTAATTATAAAATTTTTCTTGGAAAAGGAAATATCGTGGCGGGAATTGTAAAGCTTAATAACCTTATAGTCCCTCTTTTCATGTCCAGAGTTCCTGGTGCAGAATTAAATGAAGCCATCGTTTTAGATGAAAGGATTTTGCAGGAGGTGTATCCTTATAAAGTTTTTGAGGCTCATCATGTACCATTTATTGGAAGGCTGGAACAGCTTGAAGCTTTTGAACGATTTGTTTATGAAAAGAGAGATGAGCAGACACCTGTCTATATTAATGTGTTCGGGCTTCCAGGTGTAGGAAAATCTCGTTTCGTTGATGAGGCAGTTTCTATTATTAGCGAATTGTGGAATAATGTAGAAATAATTAAAATAGATCTTGCCTCCGCAGGGTCAAATGACATATACGCGTCTTTAAGTATAACTGCAAAAGTCCTTGGTATTACTATGGATAAAAAAAGTCCCGATATAAACAGGCTTGGTGAACTTATTAGAGAAAGGTTAAAAAAACTCGCTCAAAATGCAATAGTTTTCATAGTGTTTGAAAATATAGACATACTGGGAAAGGACGCAGCGAAATTTCTTTCGGGAATTTTTCTTGCCGAGAGGCTGTCCGGTGTTTTTGTGGTAACCACTTCAAGAGAAAGACTGTTATTACCTTATGTGAAAAGGGAGAGGTGCCTTCACATAGAGCTTGGACCCCTTTCAAAGGAATCTTTGAAGTACCTTGTTCTTGAGCTTTTGGGAGCTTTCCCGACCCAGAGTCTTTTGGAGTTTATATACGATAACACACAGGGTATCCCGCTCTATGTTATAGAGCTTGTTTTAAGACTTAAAGCTCGGGGAAAAATTTTCCAGAGGGGAAATTATTATGATCTTTTAAAATTGCAGGATGAAAAGATAGAGACGCTGGAAGACATTGTGTATGAGTTTTATAGCGGATACCGTGCAGATGGTATAAAGACCCTTATAGATGCCTGTGCTGTATATCCTGGTGATATTCCTGTTTATGTTCTGGAAAAGCTTTATTCAAAGCTTGTACCAAGAAAAAAATTTGAGGATGCCTTCAAGAAGTTAATTAATACCTTTATAGTTGAAATAAAAACTCATGAAAACCTTTTCCCTGGTATTGCTGTAGGTTTTAAAAATGAGATATTCAGGAAGATTGTCCTCAAGAAGATTACAAAAACCAGAATTTCCAGACTCAGGAGAGCTCTTCTGGAAGTGCTTGAGCATGACAGAAGAATTCCTGAGATAATAAGATATAGGACCCTTGCAGAAGTTGCAAAAGCGCTCGGAGACAGGGAAAAAATCGCATTGTATATGTGGAACTATGCAAATGAACACAATAAACTGAGCAGTTTTGATACAGCATACAGGGCCCTTGTTGAAATAGAAGAGTTTGGCCCAGAATTTATAGAATCTCTCAAATTTCATACCTTGTTTGCAAAGATTGGGGTTCAAACCGGCAATTTTAAAAAGGCCCTTGAGCATTTTAAAAAGGCTTTTTATATTGCGGATGAGAATGAAAAAAAAGCCTTGTATCCTGTTGGAGCTGTGATTTATGCTGCACTTGGAAAGATAGAAGAGGCAAACAGGTACCTTGAAAATATAAAGCCGGAAGAATATAAAGGTATTGATAGAGGCTATGCGTACAATGCAATTGGAATATGCAACCTCAGGAAGGAGAAGAATAAAGAGGCGGAAGATAATTTGCTGCTTGCTGGAAAGTATATTGAAAATAAAAATACCGCATTGTATCTTTCGGTGCTTAGCAACCTATCAGTTGCACAGCAAAGAATGTGCAAGTATCATAAAGCTCTTTCCACCATGGAAGAGGCCCTGCGGAGAGCCCGGAGAATGTATGATAGCTACTATTTAATGGCAATCCAGCATAATAGAGCCATACTTTTCACTCATATAGGAAAGTACGAAGAGGCCACAAAGGCACTGGAAGAGAGTGCTTTCTGGGCAGAGCAAATGGATTTGACCCACGCATTGTCATTCATATATAATACCAGGGGAATGTTATTGTTTGAGCTTGGCAAATACAGGGATGCTCTGAACGACCTTGAGAAGGCTTATAACAATGTCCTGAAAACAGATGATAAAAGACAAAGAGCGAGCATCCTTGCAAATATGGGGTTTGCGAGAACTAAAATCGGAGAATGGAAGAAAGCAAAGGAGGAACTTTTTGAATCCACATCCATAAGGGAAACGATAAATGATCTTAAGGGACTGTCTAACAATCTATTTTACCTGGGAGAGCTTATGAGAGAGTGGGAGAATTTTAAAAGCGCAGTATCCTATTTTGAAAAAAGTATAACTTTAAAGAAAAAAATAGGTGATAAGATGGGACTTTTATATGCACACGGTTACTTTTCGTTGCTTTATTCTGATATGAAAAAGTTTGACAAGGCTTACAAGATAGCAAAAAAAGGCCTGAAAATTGCAGATAGTCTTGAAGACCCTCATGGAAATTTACTACTTGAGATTGCAATATTATCGTCTTTAATAGGGCTTTCAAGATGGGAAGAAGTTGAAAATTCTATAGGGTTTTTGAAATCAAAGCTTTCTGAAAGGCAGTTTTTTCATCTTGAAAGCTTTGTATATTATCTGGAGGGAATATTTCACGAAAAGACCCGAAAGGAAGAACTGGCGCTTTCCAGTTATTTGAAGTCTCTTGAAAAGACAAAAATAACGGGAGAAATAAAAATAAGAGCCAGTGTAGTTGAAAGGATTTTGGGGCTGATGGTAGCATATCAGCTGAAAAAAATCGGCCTTGAGTATGTTATTGAAGATGCAAATGAAATACTGCATTTTTATAACGAAAATGGACTTGGCAACAGGGCTCGTGCCCTTTCCCTTATGCTTTCGGAATTATAACCTTATAATTACCATCCTATGAAGAAACTTGTTCAACACATCAAAACTGGTGAGTTGAAACTTATTGATGTTCCATATCCGGAGCCCAAACCGGGCTTTGTGCTGGTCAAAACACTGTTTTCTGCTATTAGCATAGGTACGGAATTAGGTGTTGTAAGTCTTCTTAAAGGCAGTTTGCTTCAAAAAATAAAACAAAAGCCAGAGATGATAAAGAAACTGCATGAAATGGTGAGGCGCTATGGTGTTCAAACCACAAAAGCTCTTATAGCCACAACAATTGACAGATACATGCCTCTTGGCTATTCTCTCTCTGGAAAGGTTCTTGTTACAGATGAAGAAAGTGAGTTTATGAAGGGGGATGTTGTGGCATGTGGTGGCAGCGAATACGCGTCCCATCAGGAGTTCGCAGTTGTGCCCCGTAATTTGTGTGTAAAGGTCCCAGAGGGTGTGAGTGCAAAGATTGCCTCTTTTACCACTATAGGCTCAGTTGCTGTGTGGGGGCTAAGAGAAGCAGAAGCTGTTTTTGGAGAAAGAGGGCTTGTTATAGGACTTGGTCTCATTGGCACAATAGCGGCTTTGCTTGGCGAATTCGCAGGGATAGAGATATATGGGGTGGATACGAATCCGGCAAAAATTCAAAATGCCAGGGATATAGGGATCAGGGCAGAGTTTCCACAAAAGCTCTCACAGCATGACTTTGATTTTATCATAGTTGCAGCAGGAAGTAAAACTGCTCAGCCACTTGAATATGCACTCTCAAAGGTGAGAAAAAGAGGGAGAATTGTCGTTATTGGAGCCGTTCCCGTTGAGCTTGATCGTAATGCCATGTATTACAAAGAGGTTAGGGTTTCTGTTTCCAAATCCTATGGACCTGGTAGATATGATCCGTACTATGAGTTGCTTGGCTATCGTTACCCTTTGGAATATGTAAGATGGGATATTAAAGAGAATATGAAGGTATTTCTCCAGTTTGCGAGGGACAGGGCCAGCAGACTGGAAAAAATAATTACCCATGAATTTGATTTTTATAGCGCAGTTGAGGCTTATGAAAAAATAAGAAAAGAGAATGTTATTGGTGCTGTATTTAAGTACACCGAATCTAAAAGCATTTTTGAGGAGAGGAAAACCTTTGAGTTTGCAGTTTCAACCAGTAGAAGCAACAAGGAATTAAGCGTAGGAGTCATTGGCGCAGGGAGGTTTATATCAAGTTTTATACTACCGCATCTTATGAAGGAAAATGTGAATCTCAGGATAGTTTGTAATGAAACACCTGAAAGTGCATATAATGTTGCAAGAAGGTTCTCATTTGAAAAATACACAACTTCCATAGAAGAGGTTATAAAAGAGCATCCCCGACTTGTTATTGTGGGAACAAGACACAATTCCCACGGAAGCATAGTTAAAAAATTACTTGAAGCAGGTATTTCCGTATATGTAGAAAAGCCCCTCACTATTTATAAGGAAGAGTTATTTGAAATTTCTAAGATAATGGAAGAGAACAAAAACGTATTCCTCTATGTTGGTTTTAACAGGCGTTTTGCTGAACTTACAAACAAAATGAAAGATTTATTTGATACACACACCCCTTTAACAGGCATAATAAGGGTGAATGCGGGCAAGCTTGACAAAAATCACTGGGCCAAAATAAGAGAAATTGGAGGAGACAGAATTGTAGGTGAGGTAGGTCATTTTGTTGATGTTGCAGTTTATCTATCAGGGAGCAAAGTAAAAGGTGTCTATGCAAAATCAATCCCGGAAGTTTCAGAGTTTGATGATAATCTTCACATTCTTTTAAAAATGGAGGATGGCAGTCTGTTCACTATCCTATATACAGAGTGGGGGAGCAGAAAGCTTGGAAAAGAGTATTATGAGATACATCAAAATTCCCTCAGTTCCGTCTTGTTAGATTTTAGGGAACTGTATGTTTATCATGATAACAAAAAGAGAACAATTAGAAAAGGTCCGGATAAGGGGCACAAAAACGCTGTAAAAGCCCTTGTTGATTCTTTCAGAAAAGGGGTACCTGTGATTCCTTATGATGAGATATTTAATGTCACATATACAACCTTTGCGATAAGAGAATCTTTAAGAAAAGGCGAAGAAATTACTCTTCAGGAATTTTAAAGCTTAACCTTTTAGAATTGCACTCAGCAGCTTTCAGTATATGAATAATCCTTAAGGCAGCCTCCTCTGCCATATCATCTTCATTTAAAACCCAATAATCATAATATCGGGCATTTGACAGCTCTTCTTTTGCTTTATTTATCCGAATTTTAAGTTGTTCTTCACTTTCTCCTGTCTGTTCACTTCTTTTTCTGAGCCGTTCTACGAGTGTCTCAAAGTCCGGGGGGAATAAAAATACGCTCACCGCGTTTTCTCCATATATTTCTTTCAATTTTTTCATGCCGTGAACATCCAGATCAGCTATCACACTTTTTCCATTTCTTAGGGCTTCTTCAATAGGCTGGCGAGGGGTTCCATAATATTCTCCATACACTTCAGCCCATTCAAGGAGTTTACCCTCCTGTATCCATTTTTTAAATGTTTCATGATCCACAAAAAGATAGTCTCTACCGTGCACTTCATTTGGACGTTTTTCTCTTGTTGTGGCTGATACGGAGTAAAAAAGTTCTGGTTCAAGGTCCAGCACTCTTTTTATAACAGTTGTTTTTCCCGTCCCCGAAGCAGCTGAAATTATTACTATAACTGGCTTATATTTGATCATTGGATGTTCCTGAGCTGTTCTCTTATTTTTTCAATTTCCTCTTTAAGAAGTATAACCTCATGCACAATTTCGGGCTTATGAGTTTTGCTTCCCAGTGTAGTGAGCTCTCTTGTAATCTCCTGGGAAAGAAAGTCCAGTTTTTTTCCTTTTTCATCACCTTTTTGTCTTAAAATTTGTTTGAAATATTTAATGTGAGACTTCAATCTTTCTATTTCTTCTGAAACATCAAGTTTCAAAAGTAGAGCTGACAACATTTCACTGTCTTCAATGCCTTTGCTTTTGTAAAGCTTCTCCGCTTCTATACGTTCCTTTTTCTTCATTCTATTGATTATATTAAGTTTTTTTGCTATAAGTTCAAGGCGCTCTCTCAAAAACTTTTCGGTCTTTTCCCCTTCTATTTTTCGCATTTCCAAAACTTTCAACAACGCTTCTTTAAAACATCGTTTTATAGCCCTTTTCTGAAGGGTATTAAGTGATTCCCAGCTCCTGTGACGCACCAGATTAAGTTTGCTCAGATCAAAATATAAGACAAACGGTACGCCTTCAGTAATTATTGCCTTTTTCTTAAAATACTCAGAGGATTTGTTGATAAAATCATGAATTCTCTCAAATATTTCTTCCTCTTTTTCATCTATTTCCATCTTTACGGTGATTTTTCCCCTCTTAAAAATCTTTTTTATTTCCCGCTCAAGCTCAGCCCGGATGGAGTCCAGATAAGTGGGTATGTTGAAGCTTGTTTCCAGGTATCTGGAGTTTAAAGAAATGATTTTTATATTCAATTCGTTTTTGCCCAATAAGCATCTTGACTCTCCATAACCGGTCATGCTTTGAAGCATTTATATTTACTCCACAGTCACGCTCTTTGCCAGGTTCCTGGGCTTATCAACATCGCACCCTCTTTTTACTGCTATGTGGTAGGCCAGAAGTTGTAATGGGATGATAGTAATAATGGGCTCAAGTATTTCAGGAGTTTTAGGCACGTAGATTACGTGATTTACAAATTCCTTTATACTTTCATCTCCTTCTGTGGCAACTGCAATTATTTTTCCGCCACGGGATTTTATTTCCAGCAAATTATTTTTAGTTTTATCATATACAG
>JALVLE010000328.1 GCA_027033555.1 Caldifarciminota bacterium
AATATAATTTTAATGTGAATGGAGCACATTACACACTGACCGTGTATGCAGATTTCTCTGACGACCAGGAGACTTCTGATAACCAGCTTTCAGTAAACTTATACGTGTTTGACCCCCATTCTGGAGGCCCCGATGGGTTTGGATACACCTTTATGGATAGTGACTATCCAACTGGGCCTGCTTTTGACTGGATTGACCCAACCTCTGGAACAGAAATTACTCTACAGGACGATGATACTGTAACCATTGGGTTGCCATTCCATTTTAGATTTTATGATGCTGTTATTGATTCAATTATTCTTTCCTCAAATGGTTTTCTCTCTACATACTCAAATGGAACAGGTCTTTCAAACAGAAGATTGCCTGATACAACAAGAGAGAATATTATCGCTGTATGGTGGGATGACCTAAATCCCTCTGCACAAGGGAATGTGTACTATTATGTACCCGGTGATTCTTCCTATGCTGTAATTGCCTTTGTGAATGTTCCTCATTATGGAAGCACCGATGGAAATACTTTTGAGGTGGTATTATATCCCAATGGAAACATCCTCATGCAGTATCAGCATGTCGGTTCAGATTATGCCACAAGCAGTACAATTGGTATTCAGGGAGGGCATGGCTATAATGAATATTATCTTTTATACACTTACAACGGAGAACCTGTAATACCTCATGATTCTCTCGCCATTCTCTTTACGTATCCTGTATATAATTATCAGGTGGCCCTTGTAAATATTACAGAACCTTTCCAGTACCTTGTATCCTCTGACACAAATCCAAGGATAGATGTTACTATTGGAAACTTTGGTGTGCAGCCAGTTACAAATGTACCCATTGTACTTGAGGTCTGGCATGATGCCACACTTGTTATGCAGCTTACAGACCAGTTTTCTGTAGATAGTTTCAGCACCACGGTAAAGAGTTTTGAGTTGCCTCTTTCGCTGTTGTCTGTGGGCAAGTACGATATAGTTGTGTATCATCAGCTTTCTACTGATGAGCGCCCTTCTGATGATACAATAAGAACAACTGTATATTTGACCAACAGAGTTGTGGACTTTGAGAATGGGTATCCACAGTTTGTATTCCATGGAGGATGGGAGTGGGGTGAGCCTACTTATGATAATGCCCCTACGGCATACAGTGGAAGATATCTCGTGGGTACTGTATTGAACGATGATTATGAAGATAGCGCCAATTATATAATGGATAGAAAGTTTGTGGTCACAGGTGCCGATCCTGTACTCCTGTTCTACCACTGGTATGATGCAGAAAGCCGGTATGATGGCGGAAATGTAAAGATATCAACAGATGGTGGAAGCACCTTTACAATACTTACTCCTGTTGGAGGGTATCCTTATGATTCTATCAGCCAGTTTAATGCTGGTATTCCCAATGAACCGGCATATTCCGGTCATGCAAAGAAATGGGAACTTGCAGTCTTCCCAATTCATGGCTGCAATGTAGGTGATACAGTAATTATAAGATGGCAGTTTGGTTCTGACAGATCCATCAATTATGCCGGGTGGTACATTGATGATATCTCTGGCATAGATTTTGAACCGTATTATCCGGAGCATGATCTTGCTGTTATAAATATTGCTCCTGAGGGTGTAGTTGAAGCTAACTCTTACTTTATTCCTCAAATCACTGTAACTAATCAGGGTACAAATGATGATAACGTAGTGCTTGTGGCGATAGTGGATTCTGAAGGGGTTAATATACAGGGACAGACTTTCCAGTTCCAGCTTGCTTCCCTCACAAGTCGTACCATATATCTTGACCCGGTGTTCACAGGTGACCCTGGTGTTCATTACCATGTTAAGGTTCGCATTATACCTGTAGACGGTGAGGATACCACCAACAATTATCTTGAAAAGGCCTTTGTCTCTGCCCATCTTCTTAAGGAGATTCGTGTTCCGGTAGCAATGGTATCACCTGATATAGATGGTATGATAAAAGAGGGTGAATGGGATGACGCAATCAGTGTTGACATCTCTGATGTGTACGGTCAGACTGGAAATGCACGGGATCCGCTTACAGCAACACTTTACATGAAACTTGATACAGTACTGGGTCGCCTCTTTGTCGCAGTAACTCAAAAGGCAGATTCTTCTCTTGATGATTACGATCAGATAGGGCTTTTCTTTGATGATAACAATGATGGACTCTTCCCTGCACCGGGTAATAACTCAGAGGGGAACTACTGGGTGGTTTATCATCCAACTGGTGTGAGCTTTGTTTATAGACCACTTTACAGTGATGGCACCTATGGTGATACTGTTCCCATGAGTGCTGCAAAAGCTGTTTCCCTTGATAACGGTGTAGTTACTTATGAGGTGGAGATTCCACTGGGAACCCTCAATGAATACCTGGGCATAGCGCCTCATGATACTGCAGGCTTCTTTATATATGCTTATGACGTGGCGACTGATGCATATTATGGGTGGTGGCCTCAGGACCTTGCTATGAGTAACTGGAATAAACCTGCCTATTATGGTAAGATTTATATGCCAGAATGGATAGGAATAAAGGAGAAAGACCTCGGAGCTAATAGGCTTGAGCTTCTTACTCGCAGAACGATCTTTAGAAAGAATCTTTCTATATCTCTAAATGTTCCGAGAAAGAGCAAGGTGACGCTTCAGCTTATTGATATACAGGGCAGAGTGGTGAAGAAAGCCACATACGAGTTGTCCAGAGGTATCCACACATTGCATGTAGCAAAAGACCTAAGGAGTGGCATATACTTTATCCAGGCAAGCACAAAGGATAACACAATAAGACGAAAAATTCTTGTGACAAGATAAACTTTGGTAAAGGGGGCTCTTTGAGCCCCCTTTTTTAATTTCTAATAAAA
>JALVLE010000329.1 GCA_027033555.1 Caldifarciminota bacterium
CATATGGATTTTTTCCATCGTTTTATAAAACCTTTTCCTGTATTCTTCATTATCATAAAAGACCCTTTTAGCCACAAAGGTTTTTTCCTCCTCACTCAAAGAGTCCAGTACCTCAACCCCCTTTTTAGCCACATTTGAAGCTATATAGCGAGGTACATTGGCTGCAAGCACATAAATCCCCCGGGATTTACAATACTCAATTAAAGGCCTGTAAGCGGTATTGTAATTGTTCCACGGACGGGAATTCCTCAGAAAATCCTCTTCCGTGATTTTGCCTTTTAAATAATCATCCAGGTATTTCTGTACATCGCGTTCAAACATTTCCAGTGACAGGATAATCGGATATGTTTTACTCAAAGCCTTAAGTAACTTGAGCTCAGCATGATGACAATCCTGAGAGTCATGCTTCTCACCAAAAATAATTATATCGTAATCTCTGGCTTTTTCAATTACTTCTTCCAGCTTCACTCTGTTACCACTTTCAGGTTCTATAAACATAGCACCCCCTGACATCAGCAAAGAAAGAAAGACAAAAAAGACATGCATTTATCAGCTTACCATACCCTGAGTCATCAAACTTCCGGCCACAAACAGCCAGATAATTCCTGCTATAACTCCTATAACAAGTCCAACCAGTGCCACTATTCCCATAGCAGTAAAATACGTGCTCAAATTAGAACTGGCTTCCACTAAAGCTTCCTCATCCCCCTCTTTAGCCATCTTTAGGTTGTTGGCAGCTTTTATCAGAACAAGCCCCAGCCATATCCACAAAATCCCGATAATGGTAAGGACAGTGATTATTCCATAAATGAGCTGTAGTACACCCAAAAATTTCATCCAGCCCGAGCTCTGCTCAAGCTTTAAAATCGCCCTCTTTACCTTTTCCTCACTGAAACTCATATTGCCTCCTTTTTCTCAGCTTAAAGGTTAAAGTCAAAGAAATGAATATCAAAATTGCATCAACAGGCAAAGTTGCTTTATAATAGAATGCATGACAGAGCAAAAGAGAGAATTAGAGGTGCGTACTATGTTAAAAGTATTCACAGGAGAGTTAATCTTAAAAGCATGGGCATGGCTTGGCATAGTTTCGCATCCTGAGACAGGAGAAAAGAAAGTAGATTTGCACGAGGCAAAACTGGCTATAGACACTCTGGAGAAACTTCTTGAACTCAAAAAAGAGTTCCTGAATGAACAGGAAGCAAAAGAAACTGAAATTGCACTTTCAAATCTAAAACTCAATTATGTGAGTAAATTAAATGAAAAATAATATTATTCTCTCTCTTTTTTCTGATTTTATAAACAATGTTGAAAATGGTTTAAGAAAAAAATCACTGGCTTTTCTTACTTTAATTGCAGTCATTTTCGCCCTCCTGCGAAATCTTTTAGAATCATCCTTTGAGGAAGCAAGCAAGATAGGTTTTAGTGCCTTTCCTTATGCGTCCTTTAATATGTTTTTTATCCATTACGTAACCTTTTATATAAATGTCTTTATTTTCACTGCCATACTGCTCACTCTGGCCAAAATTTACAAAATAAAAGATGCTCTTAAAATAACCTTTTTCTTTTCTTTCCTGATTATTCTCGCTCCCATACTAGATATTTTTATAGGCGGAGGGCACTACAATCTAGATTACTTACAGACATTACCTGAAGTACTTAATGCTTTTATTAATTCATTTAACCCATTTGTAAGCCTCCCTGGTATTACACCAGGTATGCGTATTGAAGGGTTTATTGGTATTCTCTCTTTTTTTCTGCTTTTTGTTATTAAGAAGAAAAACTTCTTTGTTTCGCTTTTATTTACTTTCATATACTACACTGGTATAATCCTGTTAGGTGGGGGACTGGCAGTAATTCTTGCAAGGATATTTCACTCAAATTTTGAGTCTGTTTTTGGATTTGCTCCATCTCTAATACTGGAAGAAGACCTTCGTTTTATTGCTTTTAACTTAGTTGTATTTTTCTCCCTCCTCATCTTTGTCTTCTATTTATACTACTCCAGAGAAAGATTTATACAACTCTTTGTTACTTTAAGATGGAAAAGACTTTTAACATATTTAATATCCGCTTTCACCGGCTTTGCCACCGGGCTTAAACTTTTATCTTTTGCCTATCCTGCTGCTTTTCATAACCCCATTGATTGGACTGTACCGCTTTTGCTTTTTCTTTCCTTCTTATTTGCCTACAATTTTGCAGTAATCTTAAACGACTATGAAGACAGAAAGGCAGATAAAATCTCCTCACAAAAGAATTTGTTTAATCTCAAATTGATACGGCTCAGTGAAAAACATTATGCTATTGGACTTAATGCAATTTTTGCTATCCTTTGCAGTCTGGCTTTAAATTATTATGCAACCATAATCATGATTATAATGCTTTCAATAAGCATACTTTACTCTACTCCTCCTTTCAAACTTAAGAGGCTTTGGCCCATTTCGGTTATAACATTGGGGTTTGAAATGTACCTTTCTCTTATATACGGGCTCACTATAACAGCACATTTCGCTGCATTTAATATTGCACCTCGTGAATTTACGATTATTTATCTTGTTACAATCCCCTTGATTTTTACTGTGAAAGATCTGAAAGACTACCATGGAGATTTAGCAACCGGAACAAAAACACTTTACACAATATTGGGCCCATATAAAGGAACAATAGTTACTGGTTTCCTGCTCATAGGAGTAGTTGTTCTAATAGAAATCTTACTTCATCTTTCTACCTATACATTTTTACCGATGCTTTTAATTGCAATAGGTGCCTCACTTTATCTAATAAAGGCAGGTAAGGCTATGAAAGAAACAGCAACCACTATTAACAAGGCAAATCAAAAAACATTTAAACACCTGAACGAAAATCTTTTGTTCTTTGCTCTATTTATTTATCTCCTTATAATAAACAGCATTATATTGAAAAAATTACATTCACCAGTATATTTAAAGGACGTATTACCTGAAAACCTCTCAGAATATTACCCTATTAATACTGTTGCGGATCAGAAAATAGTCCTTGCGGGTATCTTAAACCGAAGCGACAGTAGTCAACTTTACATGTTTGCCAGGATTGCCCTTAATATTGGCGATACCACCAGTGGGATTAATTATATTACACGATTACTTCATTACTGGGATTCCGATTTCTTTGAAAAACTCAGCATAGAAACTACATCTCATATATATATAACTAATCAACTTATTGACTTATTATACGCCTCTGGCAAAATAAAAGATGCTCTTCTTTTATCACTACAATTGCTTCATTATGGCCCTTATTCCTCCAAAACCTTCACACAGATTGGGAATATATATATGACTTTAAACTATTATCACCGTGCTCTTTATTCTTTAAAAGCAGCTGCCTACTTAAATCCAAGCCCTGTATCGTTTTTTAACCTTGCTCTCGCCTATAAGGCTCTGGGGTATCAGGACAGTTTTCTTCATTATTTCAAACGTTACCTCTCATTCAAACCTCATGGGTCAAACCGTGAAATAACCTCCCCCCTCCTGAGTCCACAATAACCTTTCTCATCATTCACGCCATGCATCTGGGTCTAATTGGGCTTTATGCAAAGCAGAATCCGCATCAATAATATCAAAAACAGACAGCGGTGCAGGATAAGCTGCAGTTCCTTCAATCCACATTTCTTTGGCGAGGTTAACAAATTCTCTCCGCTCCTCTGGTGTAACTCCCTCAACGAATCTCAATATAGCATCAGCAAGAGCTCCTGCAATGGGAACTTTATATTTGTATTTTACTTTTGCTACAATTATCCAACCACCAACAGGAAAATTGTAATGGCCGTAATAATATTTTCTTTTATTATCCAACTCTCTTGGATCAAAACCATGCCTATAATCGGGAGTAGTTGTTCCACTGAAGCTGAACCAAGGATAGGTATATTGGACCCACTTGCTTCTAAATCTCCTACTGAGTTTATTCCTATTCCACAAATTATTATCATAATAAGGAGGATGTAAGACTCCTACTGCATGTCCTCTTCTATAGGTTAGATCCCCAAGATTTCTGTGATCATTTATTGGTACATGCCTTCTTCCCTGCGGGTCTGGAAGATACACACTATCTAAGACAGCCCAATTAGCATTTATACGGAAATCCACCTGAAGAACACTATCAGCAGCAGGAAGCAAATTAAGACGGAAAAATTTTCTCACACTCCTATCTGCCTGGACAAAGCCCTCTTTAAAGAACATATCGCCCAAAAACGGGACACTGCCGAGGTGATCCTGAAGCTTACGAGGATCAATTGCTTGCCACATATGAGCAGTGCCAAAAGGTGTGCTGAAAGAACGCCTTAAGAAATCCCTTATTATGGCTGCCGTGGTTATTCTCGCAAGTCCCTTTTTATAGGGATAATACATAGCATCCTGAGGATTACTGAATCTCGGCTCTGCCACATTTTTAGCAGCCAGAAACGCTGCCTCTTCAACTTTCTGCTTTATTGCCACATATTGACCTAAAGAATAAATCCCTACAAGTAGAATAACCATTATAGGAAAAATATATATAAACTCAATTAACAATGACCCTTTTCTCTTTCTAAACCTAATTTTATTTTTCATTGTACACCTCCCTTTTTAATTATATTTTAGTGTCTTGGATTGTCACTTGTACTATTAACCACAGGGATAATGTAACTTCTATTCCATCCGAGATTGTTAACCTCAGGCAACATATGCCCTCCAAAAGCAAAACTTGTAAGGTCTGGATTCATAATAAATATAACCTTATCCCTTACCGAGCTCAGATCCAGATTGGAGTGACTTAAACCAATAGCCCTAACATCAAGAAGGTCTAAAAAGTTTATACTCATACTACTATTATGATACTCCTTTTGACTTGCTCCTGCTGTTGCATAAACCTGATGAGTGAGAACACCAGCCCACCTATTGCCTAACCAATCAAGACCCACGAATTGACTAAACGCAGTTCTTCTTAATCTGAGTTGAACTTTTGCAAAAACCGACCTTAAATTATTTAACAATAAATCTTTAGAATAATCGTGAGATATAAATTGATTGTTGCTATTATGGGGGTTATCAAATACAATCCATCCACCCGTCCCTAACCATCCAACGAATGGATAGTGTTTACCCGAAAGCTCAAAACAGGCAGGCTGCCAATATTTCAACTTTAGTCCATCACGCATAGGTCTATCTGGAACATAACACAAATTATAAAGAGCCACAACCTTTGCAAAATGATCTATAAAATTCCGCACATTATTGTGTTCTTCCTGAATACCACCTATTGTATCCTCATAAATTCGCCAGAATTTAAATATATGGTCCTCATACGCAGCAAGGAATCTCGTAACCATACCATCTTGAATTCTGAATGCTTTGTGATAAGCAGCAATCAAATCTTTACCCTTACTTACACCCAATATACTACGCAACACTGCTGCTCCAGGAGTACGACTCACTACATTTATATTAACCTCATCTTTAGGTTCCCAATCTTTTTCATAATACGCGCTCAGTATTCCGAGATCTGCAAGGGCATATTGCCACTTTGCTGCATTCTCTGCTGCTTCTTTGTATATCTTCATTAGTGAATAATCAACAGTGGCATTGTTTCTAACATTGGAATATACAATAGCACCTGCAGCTGCCGCGGCATCTGCTGCATTCTGAGCTTTAATTTTAGCTACTGTAAGACGTCCCATCTCATAAAGATAGCTCAAAAGAGCTAACATAATAATTATCATAAAAATCCCCATAATTGTCACAACACCTTCTCTTTTCTTCATTTTAACACCTCCTTTTTCACTTTCCTTCTCCTCTCCCAAATTTACATGAATGTTGTTGCTCATCATAAGGAGGAGCATTCTCCAGCTGGTTTAAATAATCTTTAAAGCCAGGAATGAAATTAACCATATCTGGAGCATAATCAGGTCTTCCCATCCAGCAGTTGTGCCAGCAATCACCTTCTATGTTTTGATAATTTGCATTATACACACTTGTTGCATAAACCTCTGGCAGCGCAGCAAGTGCCCAAATGGCGTTGTAATAATTCCAGTATTTCCCATTATGCTCCCACATAGCTCCTCCTGCATGGACATGAATAGAATGAAAAACAGGAGTCCATTCATGATCATTACACCATACACAATGACATCCCCACGGATCACACACAATCACAGGATCTACGCAGGGGTCCGTTGCAAATGCATAGTGAGAGGCATAATTATCATTCCAAAACCAACCGTTCCAAGCTGATGCGTTGTAAAATCCGTCCGGGCCACAGTTAGCATGATTATCCCAGCATTCTTCCGGAGGAGGACTTATACCACCTCCTGAAAAGGATACTTTTCCGTAACCGACCAAAAATCCAGTGTACCTGCGGGTATATGGATTAGCGCTGTGCAGCATTCTATAAATCATAGCGTCAGTGGTCAATTGAGACGGTTTATCCATTATCAATCCGCCGGTAAAGGGAGATCCCCACCATAAAGCCATTGGGGTTAGTCCACCTGGAGCCCATATCTCACCCATCAGGGCAGCCAACCATCTACCTGAAGATATAACCACACTCTGAGGATACCATTTTTGTGGAAGTAGATTGGACAAAACATCCCCACCACGCCTTCTAATTATAGCCTCTTCTTTCGCAAAATCGTCCTTAAATTTGTAAGTAAGGGATTTTATGATCGGTTTACCATTATAACTTTCCTGCCCTCTATACCTATAAGCACTATTATAAGTAACATAAGGAGAAGGAATGCTTTCTTCAAAGAAAGGCGCTGCCACAACTTGCGGTATGGAATCCCACCATAAGAACGGAGTAAGAGGGAATATAGTCCTTTTCAACACTATATATTTTACACCGCTCTGTGGATCCGTCTCCAATTCTATCTTAGTGTTTTCATTGGCGATCTTTGAATACAAGGAACTATAGGCATTTAGATGCTTACGTACTATTAAGGTATCTGAACCTGCATGAACTGCAGCAATACGTGCACCCATGTAAGCGGCAAAATTTAACTCCAGCTCTCTTGTAAAAATTCTCGTAAAATCCAGCCCAGCAAGTAAGATAAGCATGAGAATCGGAAAAGTGTATATAAACTCTACTAATATTTGGCCCTTCCCTTTTCTTCCTTCTTTAAAACTCAACAGATTCTTAAATTTTTTCAACATTTTACTCCCTCCTTTTTAATCACGGAAAAGTAATTTTATGAACCTCTGTCCAGACTCTTCCGTAACTTGCAACAAGTGCATGAAGGCTACTTGCCCATATAAAGTAAAATGCAAACCCCATAATTCCAACTAAAATCGCTTCTTCCACCAATGCCACCGCCTCTTCTTCTTTACACAAGCGCTTAAAATAATTAATTATTTTAAACATAATACACCTCCTTATTAATTACCACCATACATACGTCCACAAAAACCTGAAAATCAAAAACCTTACTCTCCAACCTAACCACACCAGAATGGTAAAACTCACAAGAGCTATTAAACCTAAAGCCATACTATATTCCACAATCGCTGCTCCATTTTCCTCTTTCAATAATTTGTTTAATAACTCCATACACACCTCCTACTCTGTACTTATTATACTGCGATATACCTAATTTGTCAAGATTCTCTTGGGAGTTTAGTCAATTTCTTGGAAAAAGAGCTGAGTCCTGTACCTTAAAAGAATTTGCTAATTGGAAAGGTGTTGATAAATTCGACACCTCAAAATTCACCCCTCCACGTATCATAATATAAAGTATCATCAAAAAAAAACATTAACCGAGAATTTAAATTTTTCCTATCTGCGCCAGTAACTTCTTTAAGAGCATCTTCAAAATCTATGCTTGATATACTTTTCTCAAGAATTTTCATCACCGTTCCCCTTCCATACCAATTATCTAATTTATTAAGCAATAGCACACTGGTGTACAACAAAACTTTAGCCATAAAAGGTGCCTGGGGGGAATTCGTAAAAGCATTGATTTTGGAATTAAAATAGTTAAGAAATCCGACTTTTCCCAAATACACTGCAGCGGAATAATATTTTAGATTTTGCATAAAACGCTCAGTTTTCAAATATTGTGGTATCCCAAGAGTAAACCACAAGGGCAAGACATTGGGACTCACCGAATATTCTACTGCAATTCTATTTAGCCAATAATATAAATAGACAAGTTTAAGTTTGTCTATAGTTCTTTCTACTCCCAAATATTCAAGATCTCCCACCCATATTACGTTCCTGTTATTTAAACTCAGATTGTTTTTTTCAA
>JALVLE010000330.1 GCA_027033555.1 Caldifarciminota bacterium
CTGTTGAATGGTAAATCCCAGGCTATAATTATCTTTTTGAGAGAAAGGAATCTCCTCATAATGTCCCATGGGAATAAAAGCCCCTGAAGGGGTCATAACAAGACTATCCATCATAAACATTTTCATGGTTTGTTGTGAAGAGAGACGAGTATATGTTCCGGAGAAAGACACCTGGGGCAAAAATGAAGAAAACTGGGACTTTCTTGTATAATAAGATGCAAGAACGCTCATTTTCCTGGAAAGAACAAGTGGACTTTGTTTTAATGCCATCCTGTAAGCGTCATTCTCTGAAAGGTAGATGGTATCCTGCATCACCACAAAAAGTAGCAAAAACGTCACCATAAAATTCCTCCTTTTTCTTTTAAAATACCCGAAAAAATCACTTTCATAATGCTATCTTTGAAAGAAATCAGTGACCTTTCCCTGTCAAAGTTAATCGCGTAAAAAATCACCCTGGAAACAGTACCTATTATGCAACCCACAATAACAGGTACTTCCACATCATTCCGGATAATTCCTTCTTTGATGCCCTCCTCTATAAGCCTGCCAAGAGTTTCCTGAATTACCCTGTTATTTTCCCTTATTCTCTTTCTAAGATTATCCTTTTTGATGGAAGGTGCCTCATACATGATACTGAGAAAAAAATCCCTGTTTTCTTCCATATATTTAAGGAAACCCTCAATCACAGCATCCAATTTACTCGTCACATCATCTTTCAGTTCCACCACCTTTACAAGGCCTGCAACCACCTTATTGTACTCGCGCTCAATCAATTTTGAGAACAGATCATCCTTAGATTTAAAATACAAATACAAAGTCCCCTTTGCAACACCTGCCCTCTCTGCTATATCATCCACCCGTGTGTTATGAAAACCCTTCTCCTCTATAATCTTCTTGGCAACATCAAGTATATGATCTTCTTTATTTTTTTCTTCCATACCTTCCTCCTGACTGACTGTTCAGTCATAATTATACAATGGGATACAGGAGCTGTCAAGCCCACAATTGCTCTAATTGACCTTCCCAGCACAACCCACTATAATAAAATAACAAAACAAGGAGGGAGATATGCCTGAAAATACACCACAGGGAACCAATCAAAATACACAGCCGGATCAGAGTAAAGCATTGCTTGTGCTTATATTGAATATATTTATACCAGGAGTGGGAACCATAATCTATGGAGAAACACAGAGAGGAATAATACAGCTTGTACTCTATATAGTTGGATGGTTCCTTGCCATTATACTTATAGGTTATTTACTGGTATTAGGGGCATGGATATGGTCCTTAATTGATGGCATAAACTACTATAAAATCCTATCAGGCTCAGGGAAATAATAGGAGGGGGATATGAAAAAGGTTGTTGTTCTACTTTTATTCATTGGCTTTTTAAATGCCTCCTTAAAAGATGATGTACAGAACACTGCAAACTCTTTTATAGGCGGGGCAGCTGCCTTTATAAGCAGTGGTATTCTCACTTCAGCAGGTGCAGAGGGGGGATTTCCTCATTTTGACGCAGGCCTGGGTTTCAATATCACTGGTTTTAAGTTTACACACCCATTAACAGGGGAGCAGATCCCATTCCCCGGGTTAATTCCACTTATGTATGCTGAAGTAGGCCTCTTTGACGGGTTTTCTTTAACACCCCTGATTAATGGAGTAGGGGCAATTGACATAATGGGAAGAGTGATGCCAACCATGTCAATCAAAGACTATTTTAATAAAGACATCACTCCTTCCTACTGGGCAGGTGGGATTAAGCTCCAACTCTTAAAAGACCAGCTGGTTCCACCTACGCCGGCAATTTCTCTATCTTTTATGTACCATTCATTCGGAAATATAGGGTTTATATTTGACACGCTTTACACAGAGTTCTCCCTTACTGACATTTCTATCCATGCCGATGTATCAAAGAGTCTTCTGTTTTTTACGCCGTACGCTGGCATAGGTTACGATTCCTATAATTTAAAAGGACAATACTGGACCACATCTGATCACAACAAAAAAGATATTGCTAAAATTGATGGAAGTCACATGAGATATTACGGAGGACTGCAATTTAACATTCTACTTATAAAAATCAACCTGGAAGCAGCATACATGGATAAACCCGGTAAAACTGTTATTTCACTTGGCGCAAGAGCTGGAATATAGATTCTGAAAGGGGCAAAACTCTGCCCCTTTCTATCCTTATATGTTAAAAAAACTTAAGCCTCTTCAACTCCTCATACTTGGTTATATTCTGTTTATAACCTTTGGAACTTTCCTTCTCCTTTTGCCATTTTCACATAGGGGCAGTCTGAGTTTTACTGATGCCTTCTTTACATCAACCTCTGCTGTATGTGTAACCGGACTTATTGTTAAAGATACCGCCCATTTTTTTACACCATTTGGTAAACTGGTAATTCTCCTGTTGCTGCAAATAGGCGGGATAGGGTACATGACAGTAGCAACATTGCTCCTTTTTGTCCTGAAAGGAAAAATGTCTTTAAAATTCCGTATAACCGCTGTTCAATCATTTCCCGAATTAACATTCTCCTCCATGAAAACATTCTTCAGCACAATAATCCTAATCACTGCAATTATGGAGCTTACAGGTACCGTTCTTCTGTTTGCAGGCTTTAATAAATTATATTCTCCAGAAAAAGCCCTTTTTTATTCTGTTTTCAACTCTGTGTCCGCATTTTGCAACGCTGGTTTTTCAACCTTTGCAGAAAGCCTTGTCCCCTTCCGGGAAAGCGTGTTAATAGTGCTTACTATTGCCTTCCTTATAATAGCTGGAGGAATAGGTTTTTACGTTTACATTGACATATTTGCCAGGTATGTAAAAAAAACAAAAAGCAGACTCTCTTTGCACACTAAAAGCGTATTCTTCACTACATTTATCCTGCTATTGACCGGTACAGTATTATTTTTTATTTTTGATTACAAAGAAGCTCTTTATGGACTCTCACTCAAATCTAAACTCTTACAGGCCTTTTTTCAGGCAGTTACTACACGAACAGCCGGCTTCAATACCATAGACCAGGCCAGACTTTCCCCATTTGGTGCTTTATATACCATGTTTCTTATGTTTGTAGGAGGGTCCCCAGGTGGAACCGCTGGGGGAATAAAAACAACCACCATTTTAGCTGTGATACTTTGGCAATTTTCCTATATAAGGGGAAAATCAAATACCACCCTTTACAGCTATAAAATACCTGAAAGACAGATTAAAAAAGCCTTTTCTGTATTTGTCCTGAGTGGATTTACAGTACTTTTAGCCACACTTCTTGTAAGCATAACTGAAGCACAGCAGATTAAAATACATGGACTTACACCGTACCTGTTTGAAATTTTCTCTGCTTTTGGTACTGTTGGATTATCTTTTGGTTCTTTTAAAAGCCCATTTGTAAGCCTTTCACATGATTTTACCATTCCTGGCAAATGGATTATCATTTTAACCATGCTAACGGGAAAAGTAGGAGTTCTGTCACTTGCATTTTCAATGATAGAAGGGAAAAAAGGGCAGATAGACTACCCAGAAGGACATTACGTGGTAGGATAATATGCAATTTTGCGTTATTGGACTTGGCAGATTCGGACAGGCACTGGCAGTAGCACTTGCCAAAAAAGGGCACGAGGTACTAGCTATTGACAGAGATGAACAGCGGGTACAGGAAATAGAAGATAAAGTCTCTCAAACTTTCATCCTGGATTCTACCAATGAAAAGGCTATGAAATCTCTTGGTCTATCAGAATTTGATTGGGTTATAATTGCCATGAGCTCTGATCTTGAAGCCTCCATTCTTACTACAATGATTGTAAAGGACGCTGGTGCCAGAAGAGTGTGCGCAAAAGCTGCCACATCCCTACATGCCAAAATACTCGGTAAATTGGGAATTGATAAAGTGGTATTCCCTGAGCATGAAATGGGAGTACGACTTGCAGAAATACTATCTTCGCCCTCAATTTTTCAATTCCTTGAGCTTGCAGAAGATTATTCTATTGCAGAAATTGCTGCTCCAAAAGAATTCTGGGATAAAACAATACGAGAAACTGATGCGAGAAAAAAATATGGTATTAATATCATTGCAATTAAAAGGAAAATTCCGTACACCGAGAAAGACGGCAGCATTGATTATCGGGAAGAGCTCAAAATGGCCCCAGAACCCTCAGAGAAAATCCTCCAGGGTGATATTTTAGTTGTACTTGGGCACAACAAAAATATAGAAAAGCTGGAAAAAGCGACACGATGAATACCAAAAAAATACAGCACCTTATTGAGGAAGCCAAGTTCTACATATTAACCAACAGGTTTCAAGAGGCAGAGAGGTATTTAGAAGAGGTCTTAAAGGAAGACTCGGAAAATCCTGATGCTCTCTTTTATATGGGCTTATTAAATGAGATGTTAAATCGTTTCACAGAGGCACGCGAGTATTACGAGAAGGTGTTGGCAATAGACCCCAACTATCATTCTGCAGAGGAACATCTTGCCAGATTGCAGGGAAAATAGGAGGTTTTTTAAGATGGGTCTTGGTTTAAAAAAACCTTACGAAGAGCTGTATCCTTTTAACGTGAGGTATATTACAAACCCCACGCAGGCAGAGCTTAGAGAAATGGCACTCAAATATACGCCAGCCACCCTGCTTTCCAGAAAGTATGGTAATATTGATAAAATTGCGAGAAATAAAGCACGTATGGCCAAATACACATATATAATTGACGACGAAAAAAACGCACATCTGTATTCTCATAAAGTAATCTCACCGGAGAAGGCCAGCAAACTCATAGAAAAAGCGCATAAATACATAGAAAAAACTGGAACCCTTATTGAGCTTCAGGGATACTATGGCCTGGATCCAAAATACGCTGTGGCAGTCCAGATGTTTTATGACCTGGAAGCCTCAAACGTGGCAGGAATGCAGCAAATACTTGCATTCCCCAGGAAAATGGTTGAAACTGAGGAACAACTTAAAAAACCTTTCAAACCAGTTTTCAGAATTGTTTATCTTCCTGGTTTAGAAGTTCCAGAAATGCCTGGTGAACAGGCTATACTTGTTGACCTTGATTCTTACACTACCTATGTACTAAGGGCAGATTATTTTGGTGAGAGCAAAAAGGGTATTTTGAGAATGCTCTGTGATTACGCGTATCAGAAGGGTGGTCTTGTTTTACACGCAGGTGCAAAGGCGGTGAAAGTAGGAGATAAAGAATATACACTTGCAGTGCTTGGGCTCTCCGGGACAGGAAAAACCACCACTACTTTTTCAAAACAGGGAGATATGACAAAACCCCTCCAGGATGATATGGTCATACTCTGGCCCGATGGAAATATGTCTATTACAGAAAATGGTTGCTTTGCAAAGACTTTTGGGCTTAAAAAAGAGACCGAGCCTGTGATATATGAAGGGACCATTAGCAAAGATGCCTGGCTTGAGAACGTATATATAGACATTGAAACCGGTGAATATGACTTTTCTAAAGAGGCACTCACACCTGAGGAGGTGAAAAAACTAAAAGACATCCTCATTTTAACTGGAGCGCCAGAAGAAAATGTTGAAAAATATATAAAAGGTGAAGTAAAATATGAGGACGTGGTGGATGAGTATGGAATTCCAAAAGATGGATGGGATTTTGTTGTATGGACACAAAATGGTCGTTCAGTAATCCCTATGAGTGCAATAAAGGATGCAGGGGATCTAAAAAATGTTCCACCTATAAAATTTTTCGGAATCCTCAATAGAGACGAGGGAAGGGATGCAGCCACACCAGGGATAGTGAAATTTGCCTCTCCTGAACAGGCAGCAGGATATTTCATGCTTGGAGAAACAACAAAAACCTCTGCAGCAGGTAAAGAAAGAGGAAAAACCCGCTCCCCCTTTACCCAGCCCTTCTTTCCAAGGCACCACAAGCTCCAGGCCATAAGATTTGTTGAACTCTTACCAAAATTCCCTGATATGGTATTATGGATGATGAATACCGGATATGTGGGAGGGGATGCCCTTGACGAAAAGAAAGGCATAGCTTTAAAGGTAAAAATTCGTCACTCATCAGCCATGCTTGAGTTTCTGATAAGAGACAAAATAGTATGGAAAAAAGACCCTGACTTCGGCTATTTTATAGTTGATGTGGATGCACCAGAAAACAGGGAACTGCTTGAGCTTGTCCCAGCAGAAATTTTGAACCCCATTATTCTCTACGAAAAACAGGGCAGATTGAATGAATACAGAGAATGGGTGGAAAGGATTAAAAAAGAAAGAAAAGAATTTCTTGAGAAATACGAAATACCGGAGAACATCATAAAAGCCGTTATAAATGAATAAAATTAAGGAGTACTTGAAGAAAAGAAAAGAAGAGGTTGACAGCTACATTGAAATTTACTTCCCGGAGAGGGGGGATGGTCCCCTCAGCCTTCGCAAAGCGATGCGATACAGTCTCCTGGCTGGTGGTAAAAGAATTCGTCCCATACTTGCAATAAGCACTTATGAGGCGGTTAAAAAAGAGATGAAAAAAAATGAAGAAATTATGCCAATTGCAGTTTCGCTTGAGTTTATCCACACTTTCACACTCATTCATGATGATTTACCTGCACTTGACAACGACGATTTGAGAAGGGGAAAACCAACCAATCACAGGGTTTTCGGAGAAGCAATGGCTATCTTAGCAGGAGATGCTCTCTTTATTGAGGCTTTTAATCTTCTATTGAAGGCCTCATTGCCCTCCCCGAGCCTGGTTAAAATTATGAAGATACTTGCCAGGGAAATCGGTATAAATGGGGTTATAGGAGGTCAGGTTGTTGACATAGAAGCGGAAAAAAAGAGGACATGTAATGAAAAGCAGGTACAGTACATTCACGAAAAGAAAACCGCCTCTTTCATACGTGCCTCCATAGAAATAGGTGCTATCGCGGGTGACGCGGACGAAAAAACACTTAAAATCCTCAAAGATGCAGGGAGCAAAATAGGACTTGCCTTTCAGATTGTAGATGATATATTAGATGAAACCTCTACACCCCAGGAACTTGGTAAAACCCCTGGCAAAGACCGAATGAGCGGGAAATGTACCTGGGTAAAGGTTTACGGTATAGATAGGGCAAAAGAAGATGCAGAAAGGTTGAAAAATGAAGCAATAAAGCTACTTGACCTTATCCCCAACACAGACATATTAAAGGGTATAGCTGAATTCGTTGTAGAAAGGACCTATTAATGCTTGTCAAAATTCTTAAAAACGATGTATTCTGGGTAACGCTTTTTACCGGTTTTTTCGCACAAACTTTGAAGTTTATAATTTATTGGATAAAGGATAAAAGGCCAAACTTTGAATGGTTATTTACCACAGGTGGGATGCCAAGTTCCCACTCTGCATCAGTTATGTGCCTTTCCACCATGGTGGGCATTAGAGCAGGCTTTGATTCCCTTCTATTCGGAGTTACCCTTTATTTCAGTCTTATAATCATGTATGATGCAGCAGGTCTGAGAAGAGCTGCAGGCGAACAGGCTAAAATTATAAATACTCTTATAAAAGAATTCGGAGAGGGCAAGGGAATAGCCAACACAAAACTAAAAGAATTGCTTGGACATACCCCAAAAGAGGTCATCACTGGAGCTTTTTTGGGCATTTTAATAGGAGTTTTGTTTGCATGAATACACTTTTAAGTCTCATAATACTTTTTCCGGTCATCCTGCTTGCTCTGACTATTCATGAGTACTCTCACGGCTACGTTGCCTATAAATTAGGTGATCCAACACCCAAAATGGCGGGAAGACTCACACTTAATCCTCTTCCTCACATTGATCCGGTAGGCTTAATCCTCCTTTTGCTTGTTCATTTCGGATGGGCAAAACCTGTGCCGGTAAATCCATACAGGCTAAAGAATCCTGAAAGAGACATGGTATTTGTAGCCTTGGCTGGCCCCATGTCAAATTTTTTAACAGGAGGAATTGCCGCTATTCTGGTAAAATACCTCTCTCCAATTTTTCCCTCAATTATAATCACCATGCTTCTATATTTTGCATTTATCAGTTTTGTCCTCTGCTTTTTTAACCTTATACCCATTCCTCCACTTGATGGCTGGAGAATTGCTTCATACTTTATGAAAAATCGTGAACTAAAATATCAGCTTGAGAGAAATGGCATGTGGATACTTCTTGCATTTCTTATAATTCCCTCTCTCGTGGGAATAGATATTGTTGGCATGATTCTAAGGCCACTGGTAAATATCTCTTTTGTAATTTTTCTGGGCAAAGTCCC
>JALVLE010000331.1:0-5389 GCA_027033555.1 Caldifarciminota bacterium
AGATTGAAGATCTTATAAAAAGATGCAATCTCACACCAATGGAGTGGCAAACACGCCCCATTATTATTGTACCACCTTCATTTAATTTTATAGCAGTTTCCCTCATAGCAGCTCTTCACGGCATTATGGGTTATTTTCCCCCGGTTATTCGCTTAAGACCGGTACACGGTTCTGTTCCTCTAAAATTTGAGGTTGCAGAAATAATTAACTTGCAGCAAATAAGGGAAAAATTCCGTAAAAATAGATAACAGGAAATTCGGCCTTTTGCACAATTTATCCTTCATTTCTTTAAATGCTTGTTATACATTAAACTTATACCGCTATGAAAGATAAAATTCTCCATATTCTTGAAGGAAAAAGAAACGGGCTGGCTTTTAAAACCATAAAAAAACGGCTACACCCAAGACCGAGCGACGAGGAATTAAAGAAGGCTCTCATGGAACTCATTGTGGAAGGATACATCACTCAGACCAACAAGGGCAAATATAGAAAACTGAAGAAAAGAGCAAAACTATTAAAAGGGAAAATACAGCGATTCAGCGCGGGTTTCGGCTTTCTGCTGATGGACGGGGAGGAGGATGTGTTCATTCCGGGAAGATTCCTCATGGGAGCGAGAACCGGAGACACTGTACTTGTTAGTTTAAAAAGAGAAAGGCGGGGTAAAAAAAGAGAGGGAAAGGTTGTAAAAATACTGGAGAGAAAAAAACAGGTTTATACGGGTGAGCTAATTCGTAAGAAAAAGAGGTGGTATATTATACCTGATGATCCATCTCTCGGTGAGTTGCTCCCTGTCAAAAGCAAGATAAAATTAAAGGAAAGTGGCTGGAGGGTTTCTTTTTATCTAAAAGGAGATGTAGTTAAATTAAAAAAAATTCTGGGGAAGGATGATGACCCTGAAATAGATTATCTCACTGTGGTTGAAAAATATGAACTACCGGAGAAATTTCCCAAAAGAGTACTAAACAATGCTAAAGCACTCAACATGCCACAAAGATATCGCGGCAGGAAGGACCTTAGAAACTGGATCATTTTTACAATAGACCCAAAAACAGCAAAAGATTTTGACGATGCCATCTCTGTTAAGAAGAAAGGGGATATTTACACACTTGGAGTGCACATCGCTGATGTTTCACATTTTGTAACAGAAAAAAGTGCTCTTGACAAAGAAGCAAGGAAAAGAGCCTTCAGTGTATATCTTATTGATAAGGTAATACCCATGTTACCTGAACGGCTTTCAAATGAGCTATGCTCATTGAAACCAGGTGAGGACAGATTGACAATGAGCGTGATAATGGACATTACAAAAGATGGCAAGGTTATAAGATATGACATATTCCCCTCTGTGATTCATTCTGTAGCGAGGCTTTCTTATGAAGATGCAGAAAGAATCATAAATGATCTGCCACTGGAAGAAGACAGTGTTTCTATCTTTACCAGAGGATATTTTGAAAAAGTAAAGGAGAGCTTAAAACTTGCTAATGAACTTGCGGATATACTCTTAAAAGACAGAGAAAAGCGCCATAGCATTGATATAGATATACCGGAACCGGAGATAATACTGGATAAAGGGGGAAGGATAAAGAAGATTGAAATTGACAAGAGATTGAAATCTCAGAAGATCATTGAGGAATTTATGATAAGAGCAAACGTTACCGTTGCAGAGTATATGACAAAAAAACATATTCCAACCATTTACCGTATCCATGAGAGACCCGATGAAGAAAAGCTCAAGATGTTTTTTGAAAGCTATGAAAAGATTACAAGAACGAAAATTATGGTAAGAAGCGGAAATCTAAACGCCATTTTATATGAGCTTTTAAACAGAGTAAAAGATGAAAAAACAAAAAAAGTGGTTTCCTACCTCCTTCTACGCTCAATGATGCGAGCAAGGTATTCAGTGGAAAACAAAGGACATTTTGGGCTTGCTCTGCCCTATTATCTGCATTTTACCTCTCCTATAAGAAGGTATCCTGACCTCATGGTGCACAGGGTGTTGAAATGGGCATTAAAAAGACGATTAGAAGATAAAGTCCAGCTCATGGAAGAGCTGGCTGAAGTTGCTGAAACCTCTACAAAAAAGGAAGAAATAGCACAGAGAGCGGAATGGGATATAACAGATTATAAGATTCTGGGCTTTCTTAAAGAACACGAAGGGGAAGAATTTGACGGAGTGGTAGTCACTATCATTGAGCATGGGGTATTCGTAAATCTTTCAGATTTCTTTATAGATGGGTTCATTCCTCTTGAATTCTTCGGTCAGGAAGCAAAAGTTGACGAGGATTTGGTATATGTGTTAATTAATGGAAAACCCGTAATAGCCCTTGGTAATAACATCAGGGTAAAAATCCTGAAAGTTGATAAATGGAGAAAACGGCTGGACCTTGCCCCTGCAGGTTACAACGAAGATTCTTTTACGTAATATTTGCCCGGAAGTTGCCGCACCGCTCCTTTAAGTTCAAGAGAAAAAAGTAGAGGTATGAGATGGAACACCTCTACTTTAAGCTTTTGTGATAAAGAATCAATGTGCACAGGTTCATCTGAAAGCATATCAAAAACCTTTTTCTCATCCTCAGTTAATGTTAGGGTTGTTTGTACATTTTCTGGAGTTTCTCCAAGCTCATACAGGATATCATCCACACCCAATGCCATCTTTGCTCCTTCCTTTATTAATAGATTTGTCCCTTTAGAGGTTTCAGAGGTTATAGGCCCGGGAATAGCATAAACATCAATATTCTGCTCGGCAGCCCACGCGGCTGTTATCAATGAACCGCTTTTCTCACCGGCTTCCACCACGAGTACAATATCAGAAAGTGCACTTATAATGCGGTTTCTTCTTGGAAAGTTTTCCCTGGCCGGTTTTGCCTCTGGTGGGAACTCACTGATCACAGCTCCTCCTTTCTCCACTATTTTTCTAAAAAGCCATTTGTTGGATGCAGGATAAGGGTTTATAAGTCCATTTCCCAGCACAGCAACTGCATACCCTCCATTTTCCACTGCACCTCTCAGGGCAAAGGTATCAATTCCATAGGCCCCTCCGGATATAATAGCTATGTTGTGTTCTGCCAGCCTTTTAGAAAACTCTGACGCTACCCTTATACCATATTGTGAAGGTTTCCTGGTACCCACAATTCCCACACCCTTTGCTCTATCTACAGACTTTATATTACCCCTCACATAAAGAACAGGGGGAGGAAGATGTATATTCAAAAGGCGCTCAGGATAATCTTCTTCTCCATAAAATGTGATACCAATCCTGTGCCTTTCCGCCATCTTAAGTATTTTTTCAGCCTTTCTAAAATCCTTTTTTGAAATTTCCCTGGCCACTTTTTGTGGAACAATACTTAAAAGATCAGTAAAAGAGGCTTGAAATACATTCTCGGGAGTTTTAAAAAAATCAAGGAGTTTTTTGAAATAAGCAGGACCTACCCCCTTTATCTCAGAGAGCGCAACGGCATAGAGCAATTGTTCCTGCAACAGTAAAAAATGGGCCGTGCAGGACTCGAACCTGCGGCCACCGGATTAAAAATCCGGTGCTCTAACCACCTGAGCTAACGGCCCTGTTAAAAATTATAAAGGTTATGGTACGGTTAATCAAAAAGATAAAGCTCTTCAGATTTTCGCAAAAGCGTACGCAATTATAGTAGCAAAAATGAGCACCCACAAGAACACAAGCACATGAGTCAAAAATATGGACATAGTATCATTCTCTATTTTATCTGCATTTTCCCTTATTACATAAAGCACAAAAACATAGCTTATAAAATAATCTGTCATAATGGCTATATAACCCGCCTCATAGTTTTTAAAAACGAGGAAAAATATAATTAAATACAATCCAAGCTTAATCCCAGACCACAGTGCATTAAATCTATATAAGTCAGCTCCAGCATTCCCTTTCTGCCAGAGCCTTGAAGGGTAAATGAGGTCAAACACAATCTGAGTTGTTCCAGTTGCAAACCACGGAAGAAGGAGCAATAACACAGTATTTTCCTTTAACAATATCACAAGGGCAATGATAAATGCAAGAACAGCAAAAATCACGTACCCAGAGAGTTTACCAGGATAAGATCTTTGGCTGGTGTAAAGAATATAAAAAATAAACTCAAACATAAAGAAAATAATCACAACTACATATAAAAATGCCGACAAATTCATACACATACAAATAGTATAATACAAAGTGAAGGTCTATACAACTTCTAAAATGCATGCAGAATAAAGCTTTTAGGTAGTGTAAATCATATTGTACAGAGAAAAGAAATATTGAGGAGGGTTATTCAAAGAGTTAAAAGATTACCTGAGGGTGAGAGGATTTTTACAGAATGAGTTAAGTGCAGAGAAATTTTTATACGTGTTCTTTAAGGAAAAGAGCTAAAGGTATGAGAACCGCAGTTTAAGGTATTCGGATACTGCTATCAATTTTCTTTCTTACCTTGAAAATGAAGACGTTCTATGATTGACATAATTAACTTGACACCCCCCTCCTCTGCCCTAATAATTTATGTCTGATATGCTTATTATAGAGAAAATTACAAAAACTTATAGAAGTGGTGCTAAAACTATTAAGGCATTAAAAGATATAACTCTGAAAATAGCGCCTCGAGAGGTAACTGTAATACTTGGACCAAATGGGGCCGGTAAGACAACACTCTTTAAGATAATTAGCGGACTTATTTATCCTGACAAAGGAAGAATTATCATTAAGGGTAAGAATAATGTGGCTTTTGTTCCAACCAGCGAGAGAAGTTTTTATTTCCGTCTATCAGGATGGGAAAATCTATATTTCTTTGGTGCACTCTGGAAACTTTCAAGTAAAACGGTAAAACACAGAGTTAAGAAGCTTTTATCTCTCTATCCCATGCTCAATTTTAGCGAAAATCTTTTGAATAGACCCTACATGACATACTCAAGAGGAGAGAAACAGAAACTGAATTTGCTAAGAGCATTCATCATAGACGCTAATATACTCTTGCTTGATGAACCCACCTCTTTTACTGATCCATTATCATCCAATGAAATACTTAGTTTCATAAAACTGTATGGTAAAAGTAAGGATGCATGCATATTATATGCTACACATAATCTTCCAGAAGCTGAGAATATAGCTGACCGGGTAATTTTGCTAAAAAATGGAAATATCGTACGTGACCTTAAAAGAGCAGACCTTATAGAAATGGGTAAAAAAAGTTATATAAAAATAACTACTGATAGTATTAATTACAAGAAACTGAATAATCTTGATTGGAGTGGTATGAAAATATTCTCACATTCCTCTTCATTTTTCATAGAGATAGATTCCAAGAATAATAAAGAAAAACTTTATAAAGAGATACTTACAAAACTACAAAGGTCTAACATCGTTGCGGATATAACCTTAGAACCTGCGAAA